>CAZLWR010000005.1:0-33858 GCA_964563595.1 uncultured Candidatus Peribacteria bacterium
TGCTCATACACATTGAAATTAGGAAACATGTTTTTCATTATAAGATTGTAATATATAAATGAATAATAAATAATTACGATGCATACATGACTCTTATTCGTCTAGAATAAGTGATTATATTTTTATGATACACAGATTCTTATATTTTGTCAAATATTTTGTTAGCTTATTTTATAGTATGTTGATTCCAGATCAATGGAAACCTCTCGTAGAGATATTTCTAGAATATAATGCTCAGATAAACTTGAGTGCCATCAGAGATCCCGAAGGGGTTTATGTGAAACATATTTTGGATAGTTTGGAGCTTTTGAAAGTTATTGATTTGCAAACCTGACAGTTTATCGCTCCTGGTAAGGAGTCTGGTTGAGGAGTTCCTTCTCTACGCCCAGGATGACAACATATTATAACTATTGCTGATATTGGTACGGGTGGTGGTTTTCCTCTGCTTCCATTGGCATTATCTTTTCCTGATGTGCAGTTTGTGGGCATAGATAGTGTTCGCAAAAAAATTCAGGCTATTTGGGATATACATGAAAGATTACATATTAAAAACCTGAGATTGATTCGAAATAGAATCGAAGAGATGGAAGAGCAATTTGATATAGTAACCGCTAGGGCAGTAGCTCATATAGAAAAACTATTGCCTTGGACACAATCTCTCTTGAGGAGATGATCTAAATTGATAGTATATAAAGAGAAAAAACCTGAAGAGAAACAAATCATGATCGGGCTTTTACCTTTGTATAAACTGAAGCTTCTTGCAGAGCATGAGTATTCATTGTTTGAGTGAGATATCCAAAGAGTTATTTATGTGCTTGAGAAGTCCTAACTAGTATTTAATTCCCAAACTTTTGAAGTTCTTATATGTCTTGGAAAGAGTTACAAGGTAATCCTATTATGACGGTGCTTATTTATGCACTTATCATTTTTTTTGTTGTTTTTTCTACCAAGGCTTATGTAGGCTACCTAGCTATTGAGCAGGCGATACAGGGTAATACGAGGCGTAAAGCTCAACTTGAAGAAAGAAGTGCTTATTTGAGAGATTTTCGTCTTCCCTATGTGGAATCAGAATATGCAAAGTATTTTGCTCCCCATGAAAATGGCATGGCTCACCCCAATGAACAGATCATCAAGTTTGTGAAACAGTCAGAAGTTATTGTGCCTGTCAATACCCAGACCTTACCTGCTGGTGTATACGTCCCCAATTCATCGGGGGGTCGATCAGAATATATCAAATACAAGATCCATAAAATAGGAGACTAAGAAACAGAGCTGTTTGACAAATAAGATATATCGAAGTATAATCTGATTATACTTTTTTTATTATGGCCACAGAGAAACAACGACAACCCACCATATTGAAACTCAAGGATGATGTTCTCAAGGATCGTCCGGATTTGGCATGAATGCAATGAGAACTGCAGGGATATATGGAGGAGTTATTGAAACTTGGGGTAGATGTTAATACCAATCTTTTGCCTTCTTTCGTCGCTATTCGTGATCAGGAATCCGGAAACAAATGATTGATATCACCTTTGAAGATATTGGAAGCTGTTGGATCACATGATGTAGTACAGTCTATCTTGTGATGACGATCACCCGACACCTTAGGTAGTTTTCAGCTCAATATCCATCAAGTAAAAAATATCCTGTGTACAGATAAAACTGTATTGGCTCAAATAAATCAGTTGCTCGTGAAGTACCCGGTGGAAGGAATAACTACTATCAGTGACCCTGGTACATTAAGCTATACTCAATTAAAGATTTTGGTAAAAAATAACTTATACGGACTTTACTTCCTGAATTATACGCTCACCAGGACATCTCGTAATTTGCAATCCAAGGCACGCGAATGGTGATGAGTATATAAAGCTGAAGATATTGCTTATACTACCCACTTTGCACAAAACCATATACCTCAAGCTATGTACTCTGCAATCGTACTTCAAAATATTTTGCAAGTAGCTAGATCTTGACCAAATCCTATAGATTTACGAGAAGCGGTCGATGAGAATTATCAAGATTTGTTAGATTGATGGCAATGGCCGCGGAATATGGTAAAAAAATGAGCAAAGGCATTTAATAAAGAAAAAATCCTGCTTAATGGAGTGTATAATGAGGAATTTAGGAGACTAGTAGCATTACTAAAAGCAAAAAAGTGAATTGATCTCAAGATAGAGGTGTCCAAAGATGGCTTTATCACGAAGATTAATGGTACTCCCATAATAGATAATGAAACCCAGATCGATGCCGATAAATGATTTGATGTGCTTGCTCTCAAAAGAGTTTTTGAACCATGTCATTATACATTTTATCCATTGTTATCGACGGACTTTGCACAAGCGAATAAGAATCGAGTCCATGATGAGTATAACTATGGGTTTAGAGAATATGTGGCCAATATGACTCCAGAGCAACGAGCAAATAGATTTGCAGGAGCTGCTCCTGAAACTGCCTTATCTACCCAAGTAGCTTGATACAAGAATAGAATTTCCTATCCACATAGTCCTACGGAACATGGTATAACGTGGGATGGGATTAATAAAAAAGCAGTAGAGGGGCATTTGGATTGTGTGAGTCGAATCAAATATTTGTTTATGGATGCAGATCAGATACCAGATACTTATAGCTATCTGTGAGAATCTGAAATAGACGCTTATTCGTATTTGTGAGGAGCGAATGAATATCATCATACTTTTGCAGAAAAATTAAATCCTGCTACAATCCGTATGATGACGCCTGGGATTTATCAAAATGATCATTACTTTCAGATTATAGCTTCTTTACAAGAGTGAGATGTGGTTGGATTTGGACAAGAATATCCAGAAAGCAGAGGAGGAAGAAAGCTTACTGTTCAGCAACCCAGTAAAACAAAAAACACTGCTGATATTGAAGCCAGTATGAGTCATGGAGCAGTCATTACCCGTAAAACCGCAAGCAATATTTGGATCACCATGAGTAGTGGCGAGGTAGGTAAATGAGGCCCAGGAGTAATAGAAGTTCCTTTGTTTGGACCTTGAGGCTATTATGAAACAATGTGCTTAAGTCAATTACAGACTCCGGGATTACGTACTTACAAACCATTGGTATTTTTTGGTACGGTAGATAAACAAAGATGTGCTGCATCCATGCAAGAAAGAATACAGGCCCTTGGCCAACGTAAGATAGATATAGTGAATGGTACACCAGTGGTGGATTTAGATACTTATACTGTTTATCACAAAGCTGCGGGCATCGATCCTGTAAGTAAACAGCGTTCCAATTATTGTTCTCAAATAGCAAGGACCAATCAGCAAAGATTGCTAGCTGGTATGTTAGCAAAAAGTAAGATTAAATATACTGACGCAAAACAACATATGCAGGAAATTGCATCTTCTCCAAGACTTGGTGATATTGATTTTGTATACAAACAAGATTGGGGAGATGGTAATCTTGAAGATATAACTTATAGAGGCTTTGAAGGTCCCGAAGGAAATATTATATGTGAGCAGGTATATAAGCAAGTGCTTGAAAGTCTTGACGCTCAAAAGCAATGACACACGGGCGTTGTTCCTTTGTTGTGGGATATGTATATTGATACCGCTAAATGACATAGAATTACCATAGTATATGGTAAACGTGGTAGTGAGACTGGGTACTTCGTACTAGATACACTGAGGGGTCCTGCAAAGTTCTCATTGGGAAAAAACGGGATATGTTCTTTATCTGAATACTTTGCAAGCCCCTTATTTTACATGAATAATGAATCTCCTTATTCTCGTGCCTACTTGAGACTCAAGCCAATAGGTGTTGATATGCCGACTTGAGATATTGTTCCTTTCTCTGTGCCAAATGATTACACTAGCACAAGTGAATCTATTACAATAGAGCCCGATCTTGATGATATAGTTTTGGATGAAGATAGTGCTTTAGTACAAGAGACGAATTAAGCCACATTGTCATGAAAGACTTATTCATCTTTTTTCAATCTCACAATTCCTTCCGTATTATTCCCCGTCAAATATGCTTCATGTTTTTCTAATGTTGGCATTACTACTTGTAAGTCGATATCGGGAGCGGTAAATAAAATTTTCGACTCCCAATGTTTCTGTGCTAGTTCTTTTTTGAAACTACAAACATCAAGGTTCCCAGATAGAAGAAGTTTTTGATGTTGGTCAATTACTTCAAGTAGAGATACATCATATTCTTCAATGTTTTTCACAAATATAATGTATTCTTCTATATGAGGTAGGCCTTGAATCACTGTTTGCCACAATACCTGATTTCCACTTTGGATAATAATTGATTTATCGTGAGGAGCATGTTTTATATCTGATGTTGTAGTTATATCAAAGAGTTGTTTATCGCCAATTTGATACAACAGTTCTTCTTTAGCCATGGGGAATGCCGTAAAAAATATGACTTTGGAGCCCTGTTGTATGAGTTTTGCTATAAGGCTTATTGAGAAATAAGATGCCCCGGACCCATCAGCACCGATTACGAGGCAAGGCAGAAAAGATTCAGTGAATTGAAATTCCTTATTATTTAAGCTAATATGATTTGTCATGGGCACTACAAACTAAATAATAGAGTAATCAAATAACTTATTAGCCTAATTTCTTTCTTTCTTCTAAAAGCTGACTTTTCTCTTCGGGCGAGAGGATGCTAGTTTTGATGACTTGTCTGATCAGAATGTCTGATTCTTTTTTGATCATAGATCAAATAAGCTGAATAATCTTGATTTCATCTAAGTCCTGCAGTTCGTGATCTCGCCAAAGCAACTCTCCATTTTCTGTCCTGGGCTCGCTATCATGAGCTTTATTGTTATCTTGATTTTCGGTTTGCATATAGTGTTGTAACTTTTGATAATATGCTACCATTTGTTCTAAAACGGGATTAGTGCAGTATTGTCTCCAGTTATCCTCATGCATAAGGACTTCTAAAAGTTGTTTTGTATCTTTTTGGTTGCTTTGTATGTCAGATCATTCTTTATTTTGATACGATTTATTCTGTTTATACCATATTTTATATTGAGACAATACCACGTGGTCTGATATATCTAATAACTCAGACATAGTGCTTAGATAGTGTTGAGTAATACTCAGATCAGCAATAGATCTAATGAGATCGAAACACTCTTGAATAACTTTCTTTTTCTCAACAGGATTGCTGATATCGTGCTTTGATTTTAGTTTATCGATGATAAAGCTCATGCCATCTTGCTTAGTTTGGAAAAGTGCTTCTTTGCTTTTGCCACTATTGGCAAAGTCGTCAACATCCTTCATCTCCTCGGGAAGACTCAATACTGCTGGATAGATATCATGTCCGTATGCTATTTTGAGTGCTCTGATAGTGGCATTGATCCCCGCCTCGTCATTATCAAACAAGAATATGACGTTTTCACTGTATCTTTTGATTTGTTTGAGATGATCTTGGGTGAGGGCGGTGCCACAGGTGGCTAATCCGATTGGTAATCATATCCTATATAATCAGATAACATCCATATATCCCTCCACAATAATGATACACTGATGTTCTTGGACATGCTGTTTCGCTAGATGGATGCCGTACAGGGTTTTGGATTTGTCATAGAGGGGTGTGTCTGTTAGATTGATATATTTTGGATTATCGTTGGGGTCTACAACTCTACCTGCAAATGCGACAATATTATTAACGACATCAGGTATAGGGAAGATAATTCTTTTTCTGAAAAAGTCATAGATATCACCACTAGGGCCTGCTTTACATAGACCTGATTCTATTATTTGTTCGCTAGTGCATCCCAGTTTTTTCAAATGATTGGTGAGATCGTAGTAGCTATCAGTGGCATATCCCAATCAAAATGTTTGTATAATCTGATCATCAATATGTCTTTGATGGAGGTATTCCAATGCACTGGGGTTTGATTGAAGGTTATTGGAAAAATACTGAGCTGCAAGTTGATTAATGGATTTAGTTTGCTGTTTGGACTCTTTGACGGCTGGGTCGCTATGATAGGATGGATAACGATCAAGGTCTAGATGAGCTGATTGTGCAAGGAGTTTGAGGGTATCTACAAAATCCAATCTTTCGTATTCCATTGCAAAAGTAATAATATTCCCGCCTTTCCCACAGCCAAAGCATTTGAAAATTTGTTTGACCTCAGAAACCATAAAAGACGGAGTCTTTTCTTTGTGGAAAGGGCAGTTGCCGGTCCGATTAGAGCCTGCTCTACGTAGTGGAACATATTTTGATATGTAATCTACGATATCGGTATGAGAAAGGATGTCATCTACGAGATTCATTTCTTCAGTATATGATTTGTCTGGGAGATTACAAAATAATCTAAATGCACTTGATATTCTCCCTTATAAATTCATCAAGTTATGTATTGACATTTTAGTCGATAGATTTGCTCGAATTCAAACCAACAAAGTAAAGAGCATGAAAATGATTGTAAAGTTGTTTTGGTTCTTCGTGGAGACATTTGTAACAATTTTCACGTCTTTCGAAAGATTAATGAGGATTGAGACAAACAAGCTTATGTTTAGGTTTACGTTAGCAATTGGTATTGCTCTTACGGTAGGCCTCATGAGTGACTCACGCAAGATTATTCTCGCCGATGCTCCAATTGGTCAATGGTCAGCATGGACTCCTTTGCTGTTTGTTATTATTGTTAACAGCAGATTGGTCCAGCGAATCTGGCATTGGAGCTGGGAATGTCAATGGAAGGACGATGCATGTAGATTATGGTTTTTTATCATGTCTCTTGTTTGGCTTTTCGTGACTCCGTTTATTGACTCTGCGCCTTGGGTGCCCGATGAACTTATGCTCAATTATGCACCGGATTTCTTTGCTGGGTGCTTATTGCTCATTGGTTTGGCATGGTGGCTCTGGCTGCTGCTTCTCATCAATAAACTGACTTCCAGTTTTGGAGTCCCCATTGTTCAGAAGATCTTAGACTTTTTGAACAGGTGAGGAGGGGGTTATTTTGCTTATATGGCATGAAAAATGGATGGATAGTGTTCGCTACCATCCTTTTTTAATTCTTTCAAAGTAGATTGCGATTGTGACATAAAATGAATACTTAGAAAAAAACAAACGAGATTATTCGTTTGTTTTTATTTATTTGATTTCAGATTATGAACTATTTGCCTACTTTTGCTAAGTAGTAGTATCCTTGTTCGTTTTTCTTGAATAGATTTTTGTATTTGTGTAAGTTTAGTACAATAGTATTTGGACTTACCATTTTCTCTTTGAGAACCCATTGAGTGATTTCTTTGATAGGTGCTGGTCTATTGAGCTTCTTCATAACTCTTACCAAAATCTCTTTTACAACTCCTCCTACAAAACCTCGAGCTTTCGGAGCGTAGATTCCAAGCCCTATATTAACAAATACGTCACGAGATTTTACCATCTCATTGTGGACAGTTGATATCTTTACTGCTTTACCTGGGAAGAATTCAATAATTTTATTGGTCATCTCCTGGTAATGCATAGGCTTGTTGATAACGGAGAATACGTAGAGGATCTTAGATTTGATAGTTTTAGGATTGACTCTAGCGGATTTACTAGATCCAATGAAACCATCAAATGCGGATATATCACAGATTATTTCAAATAAATTCATATAGAATTCGTTAGTCCCCAAATACTTTACATTTGGATATTTTGGTTCGTAGACACTTCTTACGTGATCCATGAACTCGTATACATTTTGTTCTGGTTGTGCTTTTTCTACGAAATAATCGTATACGTAATTTGCTATATCCGAAACCAAGCTTTCGTGCAATGGATCGATATAAAAGCATTTCTCTAGTATTCTATTTCTTGTCAACGCTGTTAAGTCAAAATCTGACAATAAGATGATTTTCAATTCTTGTCATGAAAATTCACATACTTTAGCGTCTACTATGTGAGAAATAAGTTTATCTCGACTCATCAGTCATCCGTTGGTGTCAAGAACATCTTTAGCGAACTCTATTACTTTCAGATACTTGTCGTTGTTGATAATCAGTCTTCTGAATCTCATCAGGGCTTGATTTTCGATCTGTCTGATTCTTTCTCTCGTCATACCAAATTCATTTCCAATTTGTTGAAGAGGTACTTCTTTTCCATCAGCTAATCAAAACTTTTTGATTAATACAAATTGCTCCTTTGGTTTGCAATACTGCATAACGTCAGCTAACTTTGTAACACTAAGATCTACAACAATAGTTGTATCATCTACTTTTTTTGTAAATGTCATCAATAATGGTGACGTAATAAGATAAATGAACTTCCTGTAAGTAAACATCATTGGGTGGATTTCAAGTCTAATATGACTTTTTTTGCAAAAAATGGCCATATGTCAACAAAATTGATAACCAATGGTTATCACTCGTAACTGATTATGGATGATTATTTGTGGCTTAGTTTGATAGTTTTCTATAAATAGTTACAGTGAAAGTGCTAAAAAGCAGTATTAAAAATGATGAAAATTTATTTATTTTTTATGTATTTTTTGTGATGAGTTTTAATTTGGAAAGGGATTTGACTACTCGAGCTGATGCTGAAAAGAAAATTCTCCATGTAGTTGTGGAAGTTACGAAAGGATCTTCGAACAAAATAGAATATAGACCAGAAGGGTATTTTGAGCTGGATAGGACGCTTTACCATCAGATGTTTTATTCGTTCGATTATGGATTCTTACCTCAGACGCTTGAAGGAGATGGAGACCCGATAGATGTGGTATTGCTTACTACTCATCCAATCCCAATGGGTTGTGTTGTAAAGTCAAGAGCAATCGGGATGATTCATACACAAGATCAAGATGGTACTGATATGAAGCTTATATGCGTGCCTACGGATAAAATAGATCCAAGATGGTCCAATGTCCAATCAATAAATGATCTGAATCCGCATGTTCAGGAAGAGCTGTTAGGATTCTTTAAAGAATACAAAAAATTAGAAAAAAATAAATATGATAAGGTGGAAATAGGCTGATTTAGGAGCTTGGAAGAATCATATAAATTGATCGATATCGCAATTGAAGCTTATAAACAGGCAAAACATTAATCTTTTACTGCCTACCATAAATTATTTGTTTTATTGTTATTGTTTTTATTTTTTGGAGTACTGAAATGTGGAATGAAAATCCTTGGGAAATCATAAAGGCCTATGGAAGCGATTTTTTTAAAGGAATTATGGCGATGCCCTTGGATATCCAAAAGGCAGTAGTGACATTATATAAATTTGTAAGAATTCCTGATCAAATGGTGGATGACATTACTCTTGATAGTGCGGAAAAACTGAAGCAGGTTGCACAAATGCTGGAGCAATATTATGTAGACTGGAAGTTAGCATATGATAATAAAGATGTTCTTCATCCAAAATTTGGTGAGGTAGTTGCAGTGTTTTATAAGTATGGTGTAGACTTTCAATACTCCGCGGATTTTTTTAAAAGCATGATAATGGATACGTATATATTTCAATATCCAAGTTATGATAACCTGAAAGAATATGTGTACGGTGCTGCCGATGTTGTTGGGCTTATGATGACTCAGATTATGGGATATAATTTTGACAAAGATAAAGTAGAAAATGCAGAAAAGTTAAAGAAGGTGAAGTATTGTGCGGCGAAACTAGGGGAAGCGTTTCAGTTATCTAATTTTCTTAGGGACGTACATGAAGACTTATTGCTGGGTAGAGTATATTTGCCACAGGATATACTGGTGAAATATGGAATATGTAATGATGACCTCATGAGATACCATCTTGCTCAAGAAGTTGATAAGAAATTTGTAGAATGTATGACGGAGTTGGTAGATATGGTGGATGCTATGCACGATGAAGCAAATGAGTGAATAGTATTACTTAATCCTCTTTGTCAAAAGGCAATCAGATTATCCAGTGATTTACATAGATGAATATTACAGCGTATTGAAGATAATAATTACAATGTATTTGATAAAAAATTTCAGAAAACTAGTTACTGAAGGTTGTTAGCTTAGTTTTTCAGCTTATTAAAATATATTTATTCTTATACACTGATGTACATGGCAAACTTATTCGTATGATTCCCTTGGTTGTGGCTTATTGTTGTTACTATTGTTGCTCAGGTTGTTGGTGCCATTTGGTATGGACCGCTATTCAGTAAAGCGTATGGTAAAGAGTGGGGGTTTACAGAGAAGGATATGAAGGCAGGTAAAGAGAGCATGGCAGGGCTTATGATCCGAGAGGTTCTTTCTAGACTGGTATTTTTCTTGGGATTATGATTACTGTTGCAGTACGTAGGAGTAGACCATAGATGGACGGTCGGAGCGTTGTATTTTCTTGCAGCATTGAGCACAGACCGGAGTTCGGTAATTTGGTCAAAGGGGCATACCTGGAGGTTACGAGCAATGAGAAGTGCTAAAATCGCGATAGATCTTGTTATCGCTTTGTGTCTTTATGTAGTGTTGTAAGGAGTGAAATTGTATGTGTTATAAACAGGCAGAGCTAAGGCTCTGTTTTTAATTTATTCAAATTCTTTTACGTAATCAGTTATATCTTTTGCTATCTCTTTGGCAGACTCATTATAATCAAAGACTACCATGTTATCATCATCCTTTAATGCTCACTCTTGATCCCGACTGGAAGGGTCAATTACATTAAATTGATCAGCTAGTTTGAGCTTGATAGATTTACTATTGATAATCGATTTTGTCTCATCAGATAATAAACTTATGGCCCTGGCTATTTCGTAGATATGCATTTTGATATCATTATAATCGTAATCCCTATTGTTCCGCATCCTTGCGCTTGTCTCTATTCAGAAGGCCTTTAGGATAGCATCAAGTTTTTCGTTAATTCGTTCCTTTCTGGCTTCGTCGTCTTTGGCTTTTCGCTCATTTTCATTGATAGAGAGATCTGGTATTTTGGTAGATAGTCGTGGGAGATTTACCTTTTTTATATTTTCCATTGCTATATGAGGAGTATTCGCATTAGCGACATACTTTCCATTATTCCAGAGGCCATATAGTTTTCTTGCTCATGCTGTATCGGTATAAGTTCCCATTCAGGTTATAACACCATTTATAAATGCTCCTTCGTACTTATCTCCATTTGCATACAGTAGGGTTCCTGACCCGTGTGGCACGCCACCTTCAAGCGGACCTGTATATTTTCATCCTTCCCGATCTATACCGCTGCCTCCTTCGGTGTTGTTCGCTGGGGTTTCGGGATCACTTGGTTGGTTTTGTGTAGTTCACTGTAGCTCAAGTATTTTATTGATAGTATCTTTCCCTGCTCGTCCATCGGCGTCTATTGTTTGATCTTGATGGGTATTGTTCCGTGATTTTTGAAAGGCACGTACTCACTCAGTAGTTAGAGTTCCATAGATACCGTCTATTTCTCCTTTAAAACTATTACTAGCATCATCTTTTAGGATTCTTTGTATGGCCATGACGAGTAGTACTCACAATTCTCCTGTTTCCCCGTTTACTTTCCTTTCTCCGTAGACTTGTTTAAAAGTCTTGTTTGCGGCAAAAAGCGATTGAGCTTTCTTCAAGATAAGGATAGCCTGATCTTTAGTGAGACTCTCTCCGACGCTATTTTTTAGCTCTTTGAGTTCCTCATATTTATCGGCAATGCGTTCGGCCTGTTTTTTGTAATATTCTTTTATCTCGCTCATACTGTAAAAGATAAAGTAAAGTTTGCTAGATTATACTCGATATAAAATAATAAGTCAAATAACTTCTACGCAGAACTGCACTGTGTATAAAACTTGCAAAAAATATGATTATTGTTTATACTTATCATAATTTATAGTATTTGTGCGTATGACATCTACAGACTTGGAGAAATTCACTACTGAGCCAAATAATACACCTGTGGGACAAATTGTTGCCAAGGTCGTTATGGGTTTCATCATTGGTCTTATTATAGCGTTTTTAGTTTTTGTAGTAACTATCTTATTTAATACAATCATTCAGCAGTGAGTAAGAGCCATTAGTACTGATAGTCAGGTCGGTGGGAATCCAGTATTGCCATTGATTTTTATGCTTATTGCCTTTATTGCAAGCATGAGTGGTAATATGATTATAGGCACAGTCTATAATTTGCTCTACAATTCTAAATATTATGATCTGGGCAAGATTATGTCGCTTATTACCATATCCAATATTGTCATCTTCTTCATTATGGCTCCGGTATATATGCTATTCTGGGATTCTATATTAGGATTGTTTATTATCGTAGCATTCCACGTTATTTTTGGAGTATTCATATCATATAGTCTGATGGAGTTCACTACCAATCCCAATTATAGTGGATCTAACTTACTAGGAGGAGTTATCGGATTTTGTATTACGATATTGATATTCTTATCATTTTATAAGTCATTTGGGGCTGCGGAGTTTGGTTTGGATAATGCAAGTACCCAAAAAATCAAAATGTTGATAGCTATACCACCGTTACTGAGTTATACCATCATTCCTTTGGCTTATTGTTTGCGAGAAAAACTCTATTACAAATTTTATGAAATGGGAAATAATTTCTTGTATGTGCCTAGTTTGAGTGAAGTAGTATATGATCAAAGCACAGGACAATCAAAAGATGGAGAAATGTTGCCTGTTGCTGAAGAAGATATCAATGTAGATTTAGGATAATAAGTATTTGTCAGTTTATTATATATATAATATAAGCTAATCTCATCAGGGTAGGTCTTTTTTTGATAATTTTCTGGGTCTTTCCTGGAATTCCAATTTCATGCGTTTTCGCAAAAACTTATTATTGTGTATGATATATCGTCCCACCCCAGTTCCACCCGGAAACCGCAACAAAGGTATAATCAAGCAGACTATCACTACTACGAAGTGTTTGGGTAGATTGTAAAAAACCAAGAGACGTAGATTCTCATGTGCCTTTTCACGTGCTAGGGGATCTGCTTTACCAGAAAAGTGTGATCATTTGATATCCTCCAGGAGGTAGATGACCTGCTTGAATATTCAATTTATGATTAATGTATCTGTTGTCTTAACACCAGATTTATACAGAGATACGATATGTTTTGGTAGAGTTATTTTTGCCATAGAGTTTCATAAGTTCTTTTATCTTATTTCTATTGTGTAGCCCGTTAACTCACTTGCAAGTTTGATATTTGATGCACCTTTACCAATAGCCTTGCTTTTTTCTCCCTCTGATACCTTTACTACTGCTTTTTTACCCATAATCTGCACAGATTCGATATGAGCCGGTTTAAGAGCGTCAGCTACTAATTTTTCTTCTCCGCCATCTTCGTCATATTCAATAATATCAATCTTCTCTCCATCCAATAAAGTAAGAATAGTATTAATTCTTGATCATTTTTGACCTACAAATACTCCAACCGGATCGATTCTCTCATCTGAGGTAGAGACAACCAATTTTGTTCTTTTCCCTGGGATTCTAACTATTTTATCTATAAATACTTTTCATTCCTCGAGTTCTGGAATAATTTTTTTGAGTAATGCTTCTATGAAGTCGCTTGAAGACTGTGTAATATCCAATGAAATTTGTCCGCTATCTTTGGTAATCTTTTTGAGTAACACAAATACTTCTTCTCCAATAGTATATAATTTCCCTGGTATCTGGCCACTAGGCATAAGTACGACCGCAGTATTATCTACGTCAAGGATAACGGTTTCTCCTATTGCTCTCAATACTTTCGCTCTTAGTAGCTCTCCTTGTCTATGTTGGAAGTTGTCGTAGAACTTCTCTTTCTCGATTTCTTTTATTCTTTGTCTAATAGTTTGTACCGCTGCTTGAGAAGCAATTCTTGAAAATTCTAGGGGTTCTGGAGTTATGTTGATACCATATTTACTTCCCAGCTGAAGACTAGGATTTATTTTTTGTGCTTCTTTGAGTGTGACTTCTTTAGCTGGCTCTTCTACTGCTTCTACTACTTCCATTTCTTTGTAAATTTGAATGTCTCCTTCTCAGGTTATTTTTACGACAATTTGTACCTTTTTATCATTTGGTACATAGTCTTTTTTGTAGGCAGTCTTAATGCCGAGTTTGACGATCTCCATTACGCTACCAGGATCGAATTTGTAGTCTTTAACCATTTCCATAATGGCGTCTTTCATTTTAAGTGGATCGAGTTTCATGAAGAGAAATATGCAAATATAAATAATCTGATATACTATAAATCCTGCCCGAGGTTTTGGCAGGATTTTATTAACAGCAAATATAATGAGTTCGAATCGAAATGCAAGTATTTTTGCTGATGTATCTCATGATACGTGAGTAGCTATCAATATAAAGAGACAAAGCTATGGAGTGCTTTCCATAATTTCTGTGCCCGTTCACTCCATTATCTTTGGTCCTTGCATAGTCATATTTTGTAGACCATAAGGGCTTGGTCTGCCTAGTGATCAGATTATAATAGCTAAGACAGCAATAGCTAATCATGCTATCCAATAAGTGCCGTTTGATTCTGGTTGAGAAAGTAGGGGATCGAACCCATATATGTTATCTCCTTTATTTCACTTTTTAAAGATCAACTTGAATGATCTGACTATAGACCGCATCAAAAGTATGAGCAATACGATACCTGCCCCTTTTCCGAATCAAGAACTTAGTAAAGCTTCAGGAGAAGTAGTATTGAGACTTATAGCTTGGTAGGATCCTACAAAGTAGATGATAATGCCGGCAAGTACAGTGAATCCTACAATAGCAAACAAGGGAATAAATGCATATCGTTTATTTTCTCCAATATCGTGAGATCTTTTGATGATGAGTTTGATTTGGAAGACAGCAAGTATAATTCAAATAATGCTAGTCACCATGTCTCCGCTATTTCAAAATATTCTTCGTACCAAGGTGCTTATAAGTGTGGATAATCCGACCAACAATAGATAGCTTATCCAATATTGTCCTCTACTTATCCTCCCTGTGTGGAATGGTCCTTTCCGTATAAGTTCTCGGCAATGACTAATGAGTTGTCGTGGATCTCGTGAACTTGTTTGAGTTTGAGCCATAAGAAAAGACTATAAATATAAATATATACATTGCTGCGAAGATAACAAAAAACACTTGAGTATTCAAGTGAATGTTACTTATAGTGGGCTATTCGGCTGGTACAATGCGATACTATTATATACTATTATCATTTAATAGTGTTTTTATGTTGTCAGATAAGTAATTTCTAATGTTTTTAAGTAAGGGCTTATCTCTATTTATTCTTACAAAAAAATTCGGGTGCTAGGATTTGAACCTAGATAAACGGATTCAGAGTCCGTTGTCCTACCATTAGACGACTCCCGAATAGAGAATTATTATTCACTTTCAGGCATAGTAAATATCTTAGCGATATAGTCAATAAACCTTTCGTGACCTTTAAAATTTTTATATACAAAAATCATAAGTGGTATATCTTTCGCTAGGGTGACTAGTTTGTTCAGCGTATGTTTCATTGTTGTTTCTCTGAAAGGTCGTTTTTTTTTTCTTATAAAACATCTTCTTATGGTGAGATTGACAACTATTCAGGTTTTTTGCTAGTTTCTTTTACGGGTTTGCTTGCTCACAAAGATGATAATAAGCTGAATAACAAGAATATATCTTTAGGAAAACTCATGATGTTTTTCAAGGTTTGTAGTGTCTTGGACGCTGGTTTCTGAGGATAATGTAAGCTCATCAATTTCAGGTTATTGATCAATGTAAATAAAGAAGGGCTAATTTACAAATCTTGCCTATAAATGCAAGATAGTATTTGCTACTTAGCTAATGGATTAGACTGAGTGTGAAGCATATAATACCACATAAGTACTGCAAGTTTTGCGTCTGTAAACAGTAGGCTTGGCTTCCTGAATTCTTCTAATAGCTCTTCTTCAGTAAGTAATATAGTCTCCATACCATGTTCGCTGGCTTCGCCTGAATTTTGTTTTGCTATAGGTTTACATCATGTTCATAAGAACAAATGATATCTTTCATCGCTAAGACCACTAGAGGCTATTATTTCTGTGGGTGCGAGGCGTATGATTTCTTTCGGCTTATATCCAACTTCTTCTTCACATTCTCTATTGACGGCATCTTCTAAGCTTTCGTCTCATTTGTCTCCAACCAATCATGCAACCGGTTCTATAAGTATATTATGAATAGGCGTACGATACTGTTTATTGAGAATGAATCTTCCATCGTTTGTCTTCAAAAGTATAGCAACAATTGCTTTTGCATTGGGTCTTGTAACGTGAAAATAAGTGTGTGGTCTATCAGTAGGTGATTCTCCATCAAGTTTATATGTTGTTTCAACGACTCTAATAAACCTAGAATCAAAAGGATGGCTTGTAGATAGTATTGTTCTTCAATGGTTATTTGCTGGGTTTTTTAGTGAATTTTTCATAATACAATAAAATTAATGATTAAATAAATTAGGCTGTTAGTGTATAGTTTGTAGTACTTTAGTAATATCTTTCAAAGTTGTTAACACCACTGGATGATAATTTTTTTGATGAAGTTCTTTTACTTGCTGATGTAAGGTTTTAATGAGTCTGTTGTTTGGTACTAGGATAGTGGTTGCTCCTGCATCTTGTCCACATATCACATCGTCGGTTGTATCTCCGATCATATATTTTCTGAACTTTGGACTTTGTGATAAGTTTCCAAACTCTTGATCTAGATAATGAAATGCTACGTCGCACACTTCACTTGACGGTTTAGATTGTATTCTTTTCCCAGTGATTGGGTTTTTATTATAACAACTAGCTATAGCTTTGATTTGTTTGTGAAACCCATAGACATCTAGAAAAGTTTCAACTATATCACTTCCGGATCAGGTACAAATTGCAAGGGCATAGTTTGCATCGAAAAGCTCATAGATTGCTTCGTCTGCATATGGCATAAGTTCCACTTCTTTGTTTGCGATTTTTTGTTTAATATAGTTATTTTTACCTTTTATTTGTTCTTCTAAAGCAAACTGACTGAACGGTATATTTCTGTCATTTAATAACTTTGCCATTCGAACACGACCTGATTGAGAGCCAAACAAAAGCGGGATTTCGTGACCTTTAATATCTGTGATACCATATCCTTTAAGTATGCCTTCTTGGTATTCGCCATGCAAACGACCAGTTTCTAGAAGTGTTTCATCCATATCGAGTGATATATATCAGGCTATTTTTCCTCTTAGCATATTATTCTTTCGCAATTGACTAAAATGATTGATTTAGACAGTATATATTTTACAAATAATGTCAATATAATGTCGATCATTATTTAGCCATAAATGATTGGGTAAAGTCTGCCTAATCCGGCTGATTGGGCCTTGAGTTTGATAACTCTAGGGGACTGTACTCTTTTAAATTCATTGCGATCATTATTGCGCTTGAGTGGTTCGGCTTTTTCACGCGAGAGTCAGTATTTTTTGATAACCACATCCAGATCTTGTCCACAAAATATTTCTTCGATTGCGAGACAATCAATTCCATTTTTATAGTCAAAAGGGTCTACTTGGTTATCTTCCAATTCTGCACTCGCAGCTCTATTGATAATACTTTGGGGTACCAGATCTTGTAATTGGGTGCTATTGATGTAATCTGCCAATTCGTATACCTCGTTTTTCATGAGGTCACCGATAACAGATAGAAATCCTATAGTGTCTCCGTAAATGGTAGCGTAACCTTGGGCTATCTCGGTCCTGTTGCTATTATTCACAATCAATGCATTGTGTACGTTTGCATACAAACCTAATATTTGTCCTCTTTCTCTTGCTTGAATGTTTTGATAAGCAACGCCGGTTGGTTTAGATCAGTTGATTTGTTCATATTGTGATATAGCTGCTTGTACACCGGAATTGATATCATGGCTTGTAAAAGGAACTCCAACGTTTTTACATAATTCTTTTACATATTCTTCTGATTGGCTGTGTTTGCTTGGTAAGTAGTAAGCGTGAATATTCTCTGGTGCTAAAATCATAGAAAGAATTGATAAACTGACTGCAGAATCTACTCCACCAGAAACCCCAATAACAACATCCTTAAATCCTCCTTTTTTCATATAATCGGTCATGCCGAGCTTGATGGCTTCGAGGATCTGGTTATATTTATTATTATTTCTCTCTATAATTGTTTTGGTGTGATCAACTTTACTATCAGTATCCACAATACATAATTCTTCTTCAAATACTTTACCTGCATGTATCACTTTGCCTTTTTCGTTGACGATCATGCTTCAACCATCATTGACGTTACCATCTTGTCAGCCTATCTGATTGACATATACAAATGGGATTCCTTGTTTTGTAGTATGATTGCGAATAAGATCCAATCTTTTGGTAAGTTTACCGGTCGCAAAAGGAGATGAAGATAAATTGATAATCAGATCAGTTTTTTGTTTCTTGCACGCTTCGGCAATAGGTTTTACCTTGTACCCATCATCTCGCATGTCCTCACAAATAGTCAGGGTTGCGGTTTGATTGCCTATTTTGAAATGTACTGGCCCTTCGCCCTCGTGATAGTATCTTTTGTCATAAAATACATCATAATTGGGCAGAAGTTGCTTGTGGTAAGTTTTGATGTCGTTTGCTGTAATAGCTGCTGCCGCATTTCGTTTGATCCACTGTCCGTCGGGACCTACTTTTTTCTCATCATAATCTACAAATCATAATACCACGGTAAGATCTTTTTTATATTGCTTGAGAAGTTGTTGAACTTGTACGAGTTTTGCTTTTTGTGCTTTCAGAAGGTTTTTGTCGAAGACTTTGTCATGCAAGGGGTAACCCGGCAAAGTCATTTCAGGAAATACAATGACATCTGATCATGGTCATAATGTTTGAATGGCTTGCTCTATCTTTTGATAGTTGTATTCTACATCACCAAGTTTGGTGTTTATTTGTGCGATTCAGACTTTCATTGGATCTCGTGATTAAGAAGTAAAGTGCGTGGTAGGATATCTATCTTTGGGAAGATATTGGGATGTTTATTAGTATGTATAAACTGTTTGATGATTTCTATGCTTTTGCGTAAGCGGTCATTTCGATTGGGTCCGCTAATAGTATGGTAATGAATTCATGCCTTTTGTAGTTGTACTTTATGAAAGCTATTCAGTTTATTTCTCTCATCTTCCGGCAACCTTCAACCATCTTGAACATATTTACAATCATTTTCTAAATAGAGGTAGAGGTCTCCATGGTTTGCCTGTTCGATTCGTTCTTCTACCTGTAATTCTTTGCCCAGTAGGTATCGAGTGTATGATTTGGTGATATTGAGATCGGTATCCACAAAGAGTATTTTATCTGCATGTTGTACTTTTTCTTGAATTGCTGTGGCATGCAGTGTTGCTATGTGTTCTAGGTCTTTGTATACTATTTTGTTTGTTTCAGGTATTATCCATCTGGCCATTTCTGGTACGTACGTGGTATCAAAGTATTGTGCAAGTTTGATAGTGAGAGTTGATTTGCCAGTAGATTCAGATCAGCAAATAATAATCTTTTTGCAGTAATAAGGTCTTACAGCCGCAGCTAAATAATTTCGATACTTCCGAGGGTTTTTTCTAATAGCTGTTCAGGATATAGGTATGATTGTTCTTTTGCGGTCAAAATATTCATAATTGATACCTATGCTTTCTGCCATATACCTTCCATAGAGTTCTGATGAGAAGAATACATCAACATCGGGGAAGAGATTTTGTAAATAATGGGCCCATATATTGGATGCATAGCGGTTTGATCTTCTTCCGCCTGGTAGGTCTTCAGTGATATGTACTACTTCTATCTCTGGTCTATCACGGTAAGTTTGACTTACTCGTTGGTATCTGGTGTTGCCGTCAATGGGTTCAGAACTATCAGAACATACACATACTGTCAGCTTATCACATCTTATTGTACCAAATTCAATGAGTCCTTGATGTCCCATATGAAATGGCATAAACTTGCCTATGATGATACCGTGACGATAGGGTTTTGTTTCTTGTAGAGCTTGATTCGTTGCATGAGTCATGATGTAGCTAAGATAAGGAATAAAACATATTCCGCTGCTATAAATTGTACGCCTTTAACATAATATAACCAGATACCAATAATATCTACTAGGATTCGTAAGTACCATGCTTCAAGTTTTTTTTGTACCAAGAGTATGGTGGCAATAAAGCTTAAGATGGTTGTAAAGGCATCTAGAAAGACAAAGGATGCTGGTTCAGTAAAGTAAGTTGGTAATCGAATGTTTAAGTTTGAGGTGATGTACGCAAGTAATCAAGTCCCTACTAAAAGTATCAGTGCTATATTAATTCGTTGTGAGTTGGGTACTTTCTGTATGTCTTTTTTGCTGTTGGCAGTGGATACGCCTATGCTTGTCCAAACTCGCCATCCATAGAAACCTGTGGCCAGAAAGTATACTTGTTCGATCAAATCTGAATACAGCTGAATTTGATAGAAGAGGAAGATATACAATACCGTGCCTATTATGCCCATTGGTCGATTGATGATTTTATTTTTTGCAATAAGTCGTACGCTGAGTATGTTGAAGATGGTGCCAACAAACTCTAGATAGCTCATTTGATAATCTCAGATGCTAAGCATTGTTGTTTGTACGCTCAGATAGTGATTGAGTATTTCCATGGTGGTTTGCTAGGAGGATAAATACATTTTGCCTGTTATGTTAATTGACGTAACAAGTTGTCTTTAACTGAGACTTTGTATCTTTGAGTTAAAGGACTTACTATAGAAGGTAGGCCAATATGACGTTCAGTTTTTTGAACTCTTTCTCTTGCCTCCAATATTTCTTGTAGATCATTATCATAATAGCTCAATGTACCGTGATCGTAGGCTGTATGCATAAGATCTTCTCCTTGAATCTTTCCTGTCAGTACTTCAGACAATTGTGCAATGATTCTTTTTTTGTCTGATATAACGGTAGTAGGGTTGCCCGGTATAGGCTCTTTTCCTACGTCGTCCGATAGTTTCCCTTTTTCATCGTTATCATATTCTGTTTGTTTGTAAGCTGCAGATAGCTCATCTCTTGTTTTATCTTTTGCTGCAATAAGTCAGCCGATACCATACAATATGTGTTTTTTTGGATCGAAGCCCGCTTGTTTTATTGCTTTTTCTATTGCAATAAGTTTGTCCATGCTTCCCACTTCTGATATAACGAGTTTTTCATTATCAGTGAGTAATCATTGGGATTGCATGGTTTTCAGATAATTGATGGTTAATCAGATAATATCTCAGGAGTCTAATCTTGGGGAAATAGCTTTTTGTGGATATTTCTTCTTTAACTTCATAATCTTTTTTAATCCGCTATCTGATTTGATATAATCACAGAGCAACGCTATTTTGTCATGTTTTTGGACAGCCCTTTCCATTGCTTCATCTTCAGTATCAAAACTTGCAAAGTATCTGTGGGCTAGTGTTCATGAAGAAGCCATTCGTGGATAGACTGCTGTGGCAGCATCATTACTTGTCTTATCAAGTCCCATACCTATATAGTTTGCTCTGAGGGCACTAAAATGACTGTTGTCGTTGATCGCAGATCTATTGCTGAAATCCACAATTCTTCATTCAAGTCCCAAATTTTCTATGATATGAGCATGTGTTGCTACGGCAGATGGATAGAATATTCTCAATAATTTAGGCTCATATCGTGCTGCAATTTCAGCTGGTCCTGTAACAGTAATAATAGGTTCTTTTGGTTTTACGAGTGTTCCGTCTTTCACTGCTCTTATTGTTATTGGAGCATATCATTTGTGTTTGATGACCACTTCTTGCCATCTTGCATGATTGAAGGTGGTTACTCATCCTTTAATTCCTTGCTCCGCGAAGTGATCTTTTGCAAAGTTGAGTTCGTTTTGAGTGATAGGGAATTCAAAATATTGCTTGATAATATCCCTTATTCAGTCCACCACAAAGTAATCATACTTGGTACTTCTGAACGAAAGTGTAAAAGTAGCAGCACCATCGTGCTCGACTCCTTTCGTATAATCCATGGTTCTATTGTAGGTATCAGAAATTAGCAGTCTATTTTTGCTTGCGATGTCTTGTCTTGTTTTTTCATTTTTTCGACCTTTGTATTCCGCGTAGCTGATGTTGGGAAATTGAGATATTTGTTCGAGATATCTTTGCTCTGAAGATGATAGGTTTTTCATAATGTAGGGAGTTGATATAAAATAAGATATAATCTGACTATTGTTTGATATACATTCCAGGAATACTTGTATTTGCGTGAGCGTCGAATACTTTTTTGAACTCTTCGAACGATATATATTGTATGTTCTTTTTTTTGAATGCCCTTATCATTGCTTCACTAGTATCTTTTGCGATTCATCTTGTTCCATCGCTAATGTACCAAACATTGTATCATAGATCCGCTGCATCCAATGCTGTGTCTCATGGGCAGTAATCCAATGCCAATCCTCAATCTATCACAATATTCTCTCTTCTATTTTGTCTCAAGTATGGATCTAATTGCTTATTATCAAATGCACTGTAGGCGTCGGTTTTTGGATCAAGTCCTTTTATGAAAGTGACATCAAAGTCCATCTCTTTCAAGGGTGGCATAAGTTCTACGCCTTCTGTTCACATAATACTATGGTCCGGCCAAAGTGTCTGACTATTTCTTCTTGAAGTGTGATTGAGGTGATATGTGAGATCATCAAAGCTAAACTTAGCGTGAGGTGCTATATGTGCAGCTGTGATTTTTCATATTCTCAGGTCTTCAGCTGTAATAGCACTGAATATTTCCTGTCCTATATAGCTGGAAGCCAAAGATATATGCCCCAAGGGATGTTGTTCCATAATATTGATAATAAGAGCGGGAGTGTGTCTAACATAATCAACAATCTCCTTTGTTTTTATCGCTGCCTCTTCGCCTCCGGGTACATAAAGTTCTTGAATGATTCAGGTTCTTGCTTTGCCTTTATCAGCTAGTTTTTTATCTGCAAATGTTCTACTAAAGTCAATGGTTAAGAATGCTGTGTGTGATGGGTCTAATGTGTTTTTCATGAGAGAGATGATTAGAAGTAAATATGTAGTGTACTATATACACTAACTTTTGAGCAATTTTTTTAGTAATTCTGTGTTTTTTTGTTTCAAACTAGACTTGCCTGGCCCTTGTATTCTAATGCGGCTTTTGCTTTCATAGCATGATACGCTTTGTGGAATTCTTCAGCTGTATCATTCATAATAATCTGGTTTTCTAACAAAGGTAGGTAGTCGTCTATTTCTTCGAAGTGTTTTGGAAACTTTTTGTGTCACAATAGTTGCAGTCCTAATTTAACATTATTAAGCACATTTTGTTGATATTTCTTGGTATCTCGGTGTGGTACGTAGTTCTCAAGTTGTTCCTGATAGTTGTATCTGGAGAATGTCTTTTGTCTAGGAATGCTACTTAGTATTGGGAAGCTATCGTACCATAATTTACACCGCGTTACATTGGATGATTTAAATTGTTGTAAGAATGTGATACTTTCATCTGCGATTTTTTTTCAGTTTATATGTATGTATCCATCTAATACGCATTTCTTTCTTATGGTTACGAGTTCTTGAGTACTAGGAGGAGTAGGGTATTGTTTTACTAAATGATCGTAGAGTATTGTTTGTTCAAATGTTTTCTTTCTCAGTGAGGGTAATCTGTAGTAAGTAAGTATTTCTGAGTCATTTGATGCTACGTATTCATTATATATTGCCGTGTGCAAGAAGTTTTCAAAGAACTGTTTGTGAGGTTGCATAGGATATTTAAATAACATATGTGTGAAGTCGTGTATATAGTAGAGTGTACTCAAAGCACTATTATCGTAAGGCCTTATAGCGTAGTAGTTAAAGTATTGTGTGAAGTGTGCTCGTTCATAATCCTTGTGTGGTGTGAAGAACAAAGGTGACTTCTCATTGATCACAAATGCTATAAGTTTTTCGTAAAATGGATGCTCTTGGATTTCTGGCAGTGTTATAATGTTTTTGTAGATAAACTCTTTTTGTTCTTGAGGAGTCTTAAAGTAGCGTATGTTTTTCATAATAGTGCGTTATAAAGTAGATTGTTCTTGTTCTAAAAAGTAAGGAGTCAGACAGAATCTATAATTACTTCATCTATTGTACATATCGTATTCTTTGGGAAGCTTTTGTGTCGTAGTGCCCAGTAACAATATATTGCTAGGTGTGATCTCTACGTTAACTATATTTGAGAATTTTTGTATTGCTTTGTCTTGATAGGGTTTATATTTGTTATAGAGTTCTCCAGGCTTAATGTTGGTTAGTATGTGGTTTGCAACAATCAGTGAAGCGATATTTTTGAACCATTTATTGGGGATCAATGTAGGTAACGGTATCCTAGAGAAACAAAATCCAATTCTATAATAATATAATCCGAATGGCTTGCTCATAGATGCTATTACTGCTATGATATTTGGATGACTTACGTCAAACAGATGTATGTTTACCAAACCAACATAGGTGATATCATAGATAATCTTGTGGCCATATTCACAGAGTCTTGTAATAGTCTCATTATCTATAATAGTCCCATCTCTGGCATTGGGATTAGATAGGAAGATTATCCCTGGTCTTATAGTGAATAAAGTATCAAGTTCGTGTTTCTCAAACTCCAACCCTATATTGTTTCCATATGCTTCGTATCCTTCATACTCTCCAGGGATAGTGTACAAAGACGTGTGAGGATAATGTGCAAGGATGTAGACGAGAATATGGAATATTCCTTCGCTGGAACCATTGCAGTAATAGTTATTTTTATATCCCTCCAGTCATTGTACCTGTGACGCATGGTAAGTCTTGTAATGTTCTATAGTCTGAAGATGGAAGTCATCTAAACCAGGCGTTATAGATTGCAAATAGATGTCATGCGGATAAGGATTCAATGCTTCGCTTACAAGCTGACGAACTTCTGGAAAGTAATAACTATAGACTGCTTTTAGGGGCATAGTCTGAGTCATGGGACTTACTTAATAAGTAAATAATATAATATAGTCTGACGAATGAGTGGGGGAGTCGTTACTCAGTCTGTCGGTTTTCCGCCTTTCCCCTGTTCAAGTGAACATTCATTTCAAGTAGACTAAGTGTAGATTAAACATTAACTTGAAAATTTCAAGAGATTTTTTACAATGTTAATGTAATACGCACACTTACAATACATAACCGGCTTGAAAAGCTTAATCTACGAAAGTTACTATTCTGAACAGCTATGTATATTAATTGTTTTTGACTGCTATTTCCAATACTTAGTATTGACAAATGTAGATAAATATATACTTGTACGTTATTGCAAATTTACTTTACCAGAATATATAATTATGAAATCTCTTCTCAAACAAGTATACGATATTCAAAGTCACCAACCAATAACTCCATTGTATCGAAATCCAAATGGCAGTAGTGTGAGTGACGGAGATCGCCAAATGATATCGAGTCCTTTGTATCCGACTAATAATAATATTATTGGACAGGTTGAGAACATGACCAGCGAAGAATCTTTGCAGATTTTACAAAAAGCTGAAAAAGCATGGAATCACAGAAAAGGTATATGGCCAACCATGAAGAGAGAGGAGAGAATCCAAACAGTAAAACGCTTTACGCAGTTGATGCTTGGTGAGAGAGAATATATTGTAAATCTACTTATGCTTGAAATTGGTAAAAATAGAGCCGATGCTCAAACTGAGTTTGATCGTACTATTGCTTATATACAGGATACTATTCAGGTCTATGCTGATGATAATAAATTTGGGGACTACGTGCAATCTGCACCAGGTTTTGTGAGCACCAATGAGTATCAGCCCCTTGGGATCACCTTATGTGTTTCTCCTTTCAATTATCCACTCAATGAAACATTTACTACCATGATCCCTGCGTTACTAACAGGAAATCCTATTATTCTCAAACCGGCAAAGCACGGAGTATTGTTTTGGAAATATTTACAAGACCATATGAATAGTTCTTTTCCGGAAGGTGTTGCTAATATTATCACGGGCGATGGCCCTACTATTATCAGTCCGCTTATGCAATCAGGTAAAATTGATGTACTTGCATTTATTTGATCTGAGGGAGCCGCAAATGCAATAGCATCAAATCATCCCAATCAAAATAGATTAGAACAAGTATTATGACTTTGAGCAAAGAATCCCTGTATCGTAACTAATACAGCGGATTTAGCAAAGGTGTTGCAAGACAATCCAAAGGCTTCGCTTGCTTACAATGGTCAAAGATGTACTGCACACAAAATATTTTTTGTACATGAGGATATATACGATTTATTTGTCTCAGGGTTTGTTGATAAAGTGGAACAACTTAAGATAGGCATGCCTGATGGTCCTTATGTAAGAGTTGGCGATAAGCATATGATTGCTGATGGCAACTGAGCGGATATCACTCCAATGCCAGAGTTTAACAAGATCCAGTATATGCAAGATTTGATAGAAGACGCTCGTAGAAAGTGAGCTCGCATAGCAAATAAATATGGATGAGAGGCCTATGAGGCTTTAATGATTCCCGCTGTGCTTACTGGAGTTACGAACGAAATGGAAATATATTGGAAAGAACAATTTGGACCCATTGTACCTATTGTAAAGTATAAAGATGTGAGCGAAGTAACTGCATTTATGGAAAAATCTGATTATGCTCAACAAGCAGCTCTTTATGGAGACAAAAACAGTGGAGAGATGCTTATATTGAGACAAGCAGCTACATCAACCTATGGGAGAACTAATATTAATTCGCCTTGTCAGAGATGACCAGATGTATTTTTGTTTGCCGGTAGGAAAAACAGTGGTATGAAAGCACTCTCAGTAGAACAAGCTCTCAAAGTATTTACTTGCATTTCATCTGAAGTAGAGAAGTCCTAGAGATACAGCCTATTTACTTATATATCAGAATAGTATTACATGAAGGATCATATTATCAAAACAGATATAGCAATTATTGGAGGAGGGATTTCTGGTACGGCTTTGCAGTACTCTCTTAGACATGCAAAATCTAAAACTGCAGACTGAGAGGAAATTTCTAGTGTTTTAATTGAAAGACAAGCTAGTATTGGTGAACTCAATTCTCATCATACTCAAAATAGCCAGACCCTCCATGAAGGAGATATAGAAAGTAATTATGATTTTAACAAGGCCGAAAGAGTAAGTAAAGCAGCGAGATTGCTACAAGCATATGTAGAAAATGAGGAGAAAAAATGAAATATAATGTATAAGAAGTATGGTAAGATGTTGCTTGCCGTCGGTCAGAAAGAAGTGGATATGGTTACTGCTAGATACCAGGAGTTCACTGTAGAAAAGAAATTATTTCCGAATAATAAACTGCTTACACGTGAACAAATTGCTGAAATTGAACCTTCGTTAGTAGAAGGGAGAGATCCGAATATTCCTATGGTTGCCTACTACTCTGATAATGGGCTCGCTATAGACTTTGGAAAGGTCGCTCAATCTTTTGCAGAAAATAGCCAAAGAGAAAGAGGCGAACTATCAAGAGTTCTTACTGGAGCTGAGGTTGAATCAGTAACTAAAGTGAGTGAAGAACTCTATGAGGTATTGCTCAATGATTGAACCA
This sequence comes from uncultured Candidatus Peribacteria bacterium, assembly GCA_964563595.1. Classification (GTDB taxonomy): domain Bacteria; phylum Patescibacteriota; class Gracilibacteria; order Absconditabacterales; family Absconditicoccaceae; genus CALMFT01. The sequence continues at coordinate 27,437 of CAZLWR010000005.1, forward strand.
AGATACATTCAAAAGCTGTGGTAGTGAGTGCAGGTGGCTACACTCCAGTATTGATGCATAAAATGTGATATGGGAAAGATATTTGAATATTATCTATAGCCTGAAATTATTATCGTATCAAACCCGAATCAGAACATAAAATCAAAAATAAAGTATATATGGTACAAGAAGAAGCTTTGCCTTTTGCAGCACTACATCTTGACCCTGAGGTAGATAGGTCAGAAGTAGTGAGACTATGACCAACCGCTTTTGGAATACCGTATTTGGAAAACAAAAAGTGGGAAAGCTTTTGGCAATATATGGGGATTATTAATCCTAAGGATGATATCCAAAGCTTTAGAAATATTTTGCGTAACAAAATCATTAGAGACTATATCATTAAAAACTTCAAGTTTCTTATCCCACTTTATGGAAAGTGGCTGTTTTTGAAGGACGCAAGAAAGATCATTCCAAGTTTAAAGTGGGCAGATATAGAAGAAATAGACAATTATGGCGGGACAAGACCGCAGATGGTTAATAGAAAAACTCATGCATTGGATTTTGGAGAGGCGAGAGTTGTTCCGGAGGGAGAAAATCTCATCTTCAATATCACGCCATCGCCTTGAGCTTCAACCTGTCTAGGAAATGCGAAAAAGGATATTATGTCTTTGATGAGTATGTCTGGACTCAAAGAAAAGTACGAATTTGATGAAGCATGATTTGAACAAGAGCTTATGCTAGCTGCCTAATATATTCTGATTATTTTTTATCCACATACTTATGAATACCTATAATCATTTAGAAGAAAACGAAATAGGCCTTGCGTACCAAGAGCTTTGTAATCTTGTGCTTGAAGGAAACACTTGTAAGCTTAGAGCCGTGACTCCTGATGACGCCCAATCAATTCATGAAAATGCCAATGACCCCAGTGTGTATGAAAAACGACTTAGCTGGAAAAAACAATGATATGATTTGGATGATGCTCAACGTTTTGTGGATTATGCAAATCAAGAACATCAAAAAGCTGAAAAAAGAATGCTCGGGATTGAGGTAGATGGTAAAATTGTTTGAGTGACTTCCATTACGAGAAATAAGTACCCTTACAACAAAACTGCTTATGTTTCGATTCGACTGTGACAGTCCGCTCGTGGTAAATGAGTAGCCCGTGAAGCAATGCAATTGATATCTGATAATGCACTTAGCTTATTCCCGGATCTTATTAGATTGGAAGCAAAGATATTTGAGACGAATAAGGCATTGCCAAAAATATTGGAACAAATTGGATTCTTGTTTGAAGGCAGACACGAAGCACCAATCTTATATAAATGACAGATATTGGATGAATTAGTGTACAAGAAAATAGTCTATACGAAGTAAATTTATTTATAACATATATAATCTGAAATGACAAACTACATTACAATGTGACCTGACAAGAAACTTATTGTGCCAAATAATCCAATTCTTGGTTGTATGGATGGCGATGGTATAGGACAAGAAATCACCAGTCAAATGAGAAGATTACTTGACGCAGGAGTGAATGTAGTCCACTGAAATAGGAGAAAAATAAATTGGCAACAATTGCTTCTGTGAGAGGAGGCTTTTGCTGCGACTGGTTTGTATTTGCCTGATATAACAGTAAATGAGCTACGCAAGATTTTGGTTGCGATAAAGTGACCTACTAATACTCCATTGTGAGGGGGGCATGCATCAGTAAATGTATGACTTAGGAGAGAACTTGATCTAGGTGTTTGCCGACGTCCTGTCGTATTCTTCCCTGGAGTTAAATCTCCAGTATTGCATCCTGAAAATGTTTCTATGGATATTTTTAGAGAAAATACAGAATGATCATATGTGGGTGTGGAGTTTGACGACGAAGAAACTCAGAAGCTTCTTGCATGGTTGACCCAAGAATTTCCCGAAAAAGCTAAAAAAATACCATTTAAACAAAATCTGGTGAGTTGAATGGACTTCGCAAGTGAGTTCGCATCGAAGAGAATTATGAGGGCTGCTGTAGCTTTCGCCATAAAGAATAATAAAAAATCTGTTACTGTCGTTGCTAAGCCTAATATTAAAAAGCTTGTTGATGGTCGTTTTCAGAAACGAGCATTGGAAGTTGCACATGAAGAATTTACTGAATATTTTTATACTGCTGAGGAAGCAGAGGCGATTTGGAAAGAATATGCTCGTATCAAAAAAGAATCTGGACGAGCTGCTGCGGAAACATTTAGAAACTCTAAGTTTAGAGATATATGAAAGATTGAGGTGCAGACTATTATTGCAGATAATTTTTTTCAACAAGCTCTTATCAGGCCAGAAAACTATGATGTTGTTGTGGCCCAGAATCTGAATGGAGACTATATGTCTGATGCTTTAGCTGCACAAGTAGGTGGTTTGTGAATCGCTCCGGGTGCAAATATTAATTTTGAAACAGGACATGCTGTTTTTGAAGCTACTCATGGTACTGCTCCTGATATAGCTGGTATGTGATTAGCAAATCCTACATCTATAGATTTATCTGCTGTGATGATGATGGATTATATTTGACGACATGAGGTTGCTCAGACTATTATGAATTCTATTAGAAGGACTATTGGTGAGGGTAATAAAACTGGTGACTTATGAGGCAAACTCAATACTCGTTCATATACAGATGCACTTATAGCAAACTTATAATAGTAACAATATTTTCAGATTATTTCTTATACAACTTTAAAAATGATATTACGTTATGCACCTGATTTGAGTACTCAAACTATTGTTGCTCATGGAAATGAACTAGCATCGGTTTGTGCAATAGATAGAAACGATGAAGGAGAAAGAGTGTATACTTGGCCGGATAGTAAAACGCAAGATATTGTTACCATAATGAGACCAGTTCTTGTGACTGATGATCAAAAGTGGCAAAAGCTCCCTCCTACCGTGAGGATTACTATACAAAAGTTGTTTCAATCGCCTTTAGTGAGAACCCACTACAATGGCATGGACTTTGATTTTGTGCAACATAATTATCCTGGGGTATGGTGACCATCTATTGATACCTTGCTGTTTGCTAAAGCTTTGGATGGTACAGACTTAACTGCAATCAAGTCCGCTGCAGAGCGGTGATGCGGTTCGGGTTTTATTTCTAAATACCTTCTTCAACAAGTACCTAGTTTGGAGCAAATGCATTTGTTTGATATCAATCCTTATGCTATTCAATGTGCAAGAGATCAAATTGTATCAGACAAAGCAATGTATCACGAATGAAACGCCATTGAAAACATGAGAGGCAGAAAGGTAGACTTGCTCATATGTAATCCGCCCTACGTACCTCGTCCAGCAAGTAGTGATGATAATCCTTATGAAGGAATTGGTTTGTTGCATGAGTTGATCATGCACGGTCACGACTATCTGAGTAGTTGATGAAAGATTATAACTAATTACTCTAGTTTGTGTGATGATCCTGTGGAAGAGTGGCTAGCTCAATCACCATGGAAAGTGAAGGTGATAGATAAAATGACCGTCCCGCTGAAAATATGTAATATTCTGAATAATGCTGAATGGTTGAGATACCTTATGAAAGAAAAATGATTGCAAAAAAAACTCCGCCATGGTTATGAATACTGGCATACGATAAAAATTGTGGAGCTGAGCTAGTTGACTTATTACAATAAGATCACTATAATTAGGTCATATATTATTTACCTGTTTTCTTTCTCTATGAGCACTACTTATCCTTCCTCGGGTGCCACAATTGGAGCTCTTGATTTGCAACCTGAGTTGATAAAAGAAGATATTACTGGCCTAGATGTTGCTTTATCTCCAGAGCATACTGCAACTTCTCATGTCACTGTGAAGTGATTTAATGTAGTGGTAGAAGATGTAAATGGAGTTTCTCAGGTTATTGATCATCCTTTTTTGTTATGATATCCCAAAAACCAAGATGTGATAGACTGTCTCCCTTATTTCACAAAAGGAAATAGTCATTATATCGCTGTTAATCACTCTATTCGTCCGGTAGTAGCTGCTAGAAAAATGCTGAAAGGAGACGAAACTGATTATCTGAATAATGGAAAGTTTACTGAGCTCATGGGTATTATCTTTTCACCCGATAAATGAGATGTAAGCGTGGGAGATACTATTTCTAGAGGTGCTCAAGAAAAACTGTGAGCTGAGTGTACGATCTTGAGTACAGAATTGCTTTGATGATCATACTTTCCCTCTATCGGCGGTACTTGCGAGAGCTGTATGTTGGCTAGTGTTAAAATACAAGAACCTGGAGATATAGGTGATCGCATCATAAAAGGTAGAGGTAATTTTGATGCCGAAAGAAAAGTGAGCTTTATGACCCCGCAACAGATCGTAAATGGCTGTTTGGATGGGACTATTCATGATATGAGATTGCTGTATGCTACCTTGCAGTTTGCTCATCATCACCATATTGCATTAGACCTCTCTTTGGGTATCGACTCTAAAAAATTTACTTCCTACAAAGGCATTGCGGATAGAACGATCACTGCGTCGAATTATGCCAGTAAGATTGAACAGTGTAAACAAGCTTCATGAATCCATGCTATTACTTTGGAAGAACAAGTTATCCAGCCAGATAATCCAAGTAACTTTGTACGTACTCAGAATCTCCAAGTATCGAATATTCAAAAAACCCTGTCGTGAGAGCACTATAATGCAGAATGTTTGGTTAGAAAAACTATAGATTCTGTCGATGTCGCTTCTTACTTCCGATCCGATGGGAAGTTATATATGGTTTGCAAACTTGGATTACGTCCAGGAGTCCTGGCGAGAAACTTCTTGCCTCATCCGCTACATGCGTCCTTAGAGCCTGTTATGATCGAGGGCATTAGTAGTGTGAAAGCCAATGGAACACCGGATATCCCGAGTATAGTTCAAGGCGAATCAGGATTAGCTACTCTACATACTCAATACCTTACTTCCTACTTTCCTTCTTCTGGCAATAATCCTGAAAAGGTTGATCTCTACGTGGCTGAAGTAAATCCAAGCACTATTTCTCCTGTTGATCAAGAGTTTGGAGTATTTGCTCCGGAAGTTTCTTTTATAGAAGTAGATAGTCTGATTCAAATGGGCGAACAGGGTATCGTGAAAGATCCTCGTTTATTATTACAAGCACAGTTATTGAAACAACAGTTTCATTATACCAATATTGATACATCAGTTGTTCAAACAACAGTGGACCCCAAGCTACTTGCTAAAGCACAGTCTATTTTACTTGAGCCTCTTCAAGTAGATGGATTTATGAAGAGTATGGGTGCCGAGGCATTTAAGTTGCATATTATGGGTTTGCAAAAAAGTCCTTGGTATAGAAAACTGGTCAAATATCTTGAAGAAGATTTGGGTGGATTTATGGCAACGCAAGATATTCTATTGAGTGAAACTGATAAGCATTTTTTTGATGCCATGGTTCCTATGTTTGCTGTGCCTTCCCTGGAGCTTCTTGCAAAGTATCAAAACTATTATACGCATGATGGATGACATTATGCTCAAGGTGGTATCTTGCCCTATGATCCAGAAACTGATACACGAATGGATAAGGAAACATACTGTAAGATGCTTGCTCGAACGGAAGCCTTGGCAGTATTTGATTCAGATTATCGTTTTCCTTTAGAACTAGGATTAGAAGAATTTGAAGCAACAATAGGAGGGAATAAATCGGTGGTAAGATCTTTTTATGATTTGGATATTAGCGATCCTGACGAGGTACGTGATTGTATTGTAAGCATAGAAAGAGATGGTATTATACCAGATAAGATTCTACTTCATTCAAACTATGAACGTAATAGAGATAATATCATAGATAGAGTTTTACGTTTTTATTGTATGGATCATCTTATGGGTGAACAACCAAAGGGTTATGACCTTTGGACTAAGCAAAAAGAGTTTATTAAAGTCGCTCTACGTTTTGGAAACGTAACCTGCAAAGTTGATGAATTTATCCAGAGAATGGAGAATCATGATAAGGTAGTGCTTTCTACTAATGAATGAGTAAATCCCCTAAAGGCTTATGTGTCACGTGTTTTAACGAGAGATATCATGTTAACGGCCCTTAAATACTGAATGCTTAAACAAATGCTTGTTGACAATCATGGCGAAGAACATGAATCTTTGAAGGAAATAGACCAGATTATTGATCATTTGTATTTCTGTAAGCAGCAAATTATTGCAGCTCGTGATAGTGTTCAGGATGTTTCTTTGTCGCACAATAATCTTATTGCAATTGCCACGGCTGATCAACAAAAAGAGATAGCTGAAAAGTTTGCAGCTGATTTCAAAACATATGCTATGGATACTACTTTGTTGAATATAGACCAGATAGAAAGATTGAATGGTCGTACTGTACCTTACTTTGATGGATTTGCAGAGATGCCTGAGGACCTTATGGCTCGCGTCTATGCAAAAGAAAAAGAGAATCTAGCAAGAGTTGGTAA
>CAZLWR010000005.1:33958-40275 GCA_964563595.1 uncultured Candidatus Peribacteria bacterium
GTAAGATTGAACTCAGATTATTTCTTCTTTTCCCGTATGATTCATCAACATATTTTAGTAACAGTAGACAATGTGATCTTTTCTATCATGAGAGATAAGCTATGTATTTTACTTACTCAAAGATCTATTGAACCATTTGAAGACTACTGGTGTTTACCAGGTGGGTTTGTTATAAAAGATGAAACACTAGAGCAGGCTGCTTATAGAAAGTTGAAGGATGAGACTTGAATTGACAATGTTTACTTGGAACAGTTGTACACATTTGGTCAGGTAGATAGAGACCCTAGAGGTAGAATAGTAACCGTAGCTTATATGGCCGTAACTTCAGAAAAGTATATCAAGCCTATGATAGGGGAGTGAACCAAGGCAATTAAGTTTTTCCCAGTAGATAAGTTGCCAAAGATGGGTTTTGATCACAAAAGTATTGTAGAATATTCCATCATAAGACTAAGGTATAAAATGGAATATACCAATATTGCCCAATTTCTTTTGCCTATCAAATTCAAGTTTATTGATCTGCAAAATGCGTATGAAATTGTTTTTGACAGACCTTTCGATAAAAGAAACTTCAGAAAAAAAATAATGTCTTTGGGATTGGTTAAAGAAACTGGTGAAAGAGAAATTGGTGGTAATTACAGACCCCCAAAGCTTTTTGAATTTATAGACAGAGAACTAAAGATTCAGGATATCATATAATTGGATAATCTATTGACAAATATGTATTAATACTTATTACAGTATTAAGTTTTTATTTTTTACTTTTATAAAATAATATGAAAAACCTTTTGAGTCTATTGTCTTTTGGTAGTAAGGAAAAAGTAAACAAATTTGCTACTAGTCCTTTCCATATGCCAGAAGATTTTGTCGATTTGATTAAAATGGATGATAATCAAAAAAAAAACTTGATCAATGAAACATTGGAGGTCTTAAGAAGTGGTTCTCGTTCTATTGCTACACTTAAGGTATTTTTTGGAGTAGATGATAGATATGGGGTACGACCAAATTTCTCACAATTTGCTAAACTAGTTGAAGAACTTGGAGGTAGGATACTTATATCTAGAAGGGATTATCGTATACAACAGCCAAATAAACTCTCATTTGGTCAGAGATTTAGTGCTATGGGTGCAGATGAATTTCAGTATGCTTTGGGGGAATTTGATATTTGTCTTGCGAATGAAGAGACGGTGTCTGAATTTGATGCTCTGAGACATACAATTATTGGAGATAAATCAGAAGTAGCAGAAACATTGAGTAATAATATATTACATGTATATTCATCTTGGCAAGAATATGGTAACTTTGGTGTTAAGCCCCCATATTTTGGTATGTCGCCAGTAGAACAAGTAAAAATGTTCATCAATGAAATGAATGCTAAAAACGCCGAACAATGTCAAATCTGTGTTCATGGTAATGAACTTATGAAAGAACGCTCTTTTGTTGAAGCTATTGGTGAGGCATCTGGTGAATTCTGATATGATGTATTACAGAAAAGTTGATTTACACCGGCGATTTTAGAGACAGGGCCTCAAAATGAAACCTATAAAGAACAATGGATTGAATTAAGAAGAAAACCTTACTCAATAACCGAACGTGATGCAGCAGTAGATCTTAGAAATCGTCAAAATAAAGATGATGAAGCTCGTTATCAACAATTGAGACAATCTTCAGAGAATCTATAATTCATAAACCTTTCTTGATAAAAAACCACTGAGTAATCAGTGGTTTTTTTAGTACTTTGCTGAAGTGTTCTGTATGTCAGCTTGTTTTCAGTTGTTTAGTTAATTGCTCAAGAGGGGACTCGAACCCCCAAGCCGAAGCATACGAACCTCAATCGTACATGTATACCAGTTCCATCACCTGAGCAAATATGGATTTATACATAACCTTTTGGGGTTAAAAAGAAAGGTCATTTTATATTGCATAACTCGATTGTATATATATTGACAATTTATCTTTATATTCTGATATCTATTTTGATGGCTAGCAAGTTACTATTGGATATTTATGGATGATGCGGGCCGGACTTAACAGGCAGTAGTATGGGATTAACATTGGATAAGCTGAAGCTCATGGTAGATTCAGGCGACTTTCAATGACATACCTCTACCAGCACTGCTAAAGCTCTCATTGGTTTACGCAATAACTTTGCTCCCGATATGTTCGTAAAAACTCATGGACATGTGGATCATGTTATTGGCACCTTATATCAACAAGAATTTGGTAATTTGCCAAAGTCTACAAACTTTATAACATCTCAAATTACTGCAGAGCAATTGAGAACGGTGTTTATGGATTCTCTCGGTTTGCAAATTAGAAAACAAAGAGCGGCGAAAGCGGTTAATGCTAAAATAGCCTGACTTCACAAGGAGCAGAAAAGATATCAGGATCTCATTCTTATTTTGACTGCTGGCGGCATGCAAAATACTCAGGAGATATTACAAAATTATGATTTGGAGTTTGGCGATCGTGTTTCTGATAGAGAAGAAAAAAAGAGTGTTATCAAGAGACTAATCTGGCATTTTGTTAAAAGACGTAATGAGGTTCCGAAGGATAAATCTCTTCAAGACTTATATACTTTGGTTGACGATGTTGACAAAGTGTTGGCTGATTTGTGAGGCTATAGAATTGATTATTCATGGAGAATGATTACGCAACCAACAGTCGCAGAAGTGCTGAAGCGTACTATGGGTATACCATATTTCAAGCCGCATGCTATTGAGTGAAGTGGATGAGCTACGGTAACACTGTATCCCGCAGGTCATATATTGTGATCATCTCAAGTTCTGGTGTCCTCACCTCACCACAATATCTTATTCTCTGGCGATATAGGCAGAATTAAGGGCACTCCATTTTTGCCTGGTCCACAATTCCCTCAATGAGTGAGAGTAGACACTGCGGTATTGGAGTCTACCTACGGAGAAAGATTACATACCCAATCTTATTCTGATGGACTGGATCAGATATTTGAGCTTCAAAGAACTGCTAAAGGAGATTGTTTGACGGCAACCATTGCTTACCAAAAGTGACCGGAAAACTTAATCAATGCTTTGAGAACCAATGCGAGAAAGATTCTTTACTTTGGCAGAACTCTAGATGATTTCCGTACTTTGTTCATGAAGTATGGTGGCAGTGTTTTTCAAGAACTCCAAAATACGAGATTTGAATTTAGTTATAATATTCCAGATGCTTTGGGAAATCCCGGGTCTAATATATTTGCAGTAGCGCCATCTGGTATGTGACACGGTTGCTCCAATGATCTGATTAGAAAAGTGTCTGATAATAGGGATGCAAGAGTTATTTTTACAAACTTTTTGCCGGAAGCTTCTCCTGGATATAAATTGGTGAATGAAAAAAAGTTGAGAACTGATTTGGGAGAAATAATACCATTCAAATGAGACGTGTTTCATGTAACCGGTACATCTGGACATGGCGATCAAAATGATCTTGTTGAAGCGGGTATACGTAGTGTTCAATTATGAGCAAAAACGCTTATCCTTAATCATGGAGGAGAGCAAAGAATCGCGTTGGCAAAAGCTTTGAGAGATAGAATACAAAAAGAACGCTTACCTCAGGTCCAGATTGTCATACCACAAAATGGCGATCAAATAGATCTTACGAGTTGAAAAATAGTAAAAAATTTATTACCTACGAGAGATTAGATATGAGTATAGGTCCGAGTATTTCTTGTATTATGTTGGGGATCTAGAGTAGCAGTGAGATTGTATCCCACTAGATTTCATTGTTTGTTTACTACAATTTCTTGTGCTTTTACTCCATTATATAATATTTCTCCCAATTGATCGTTGTAAGCATTGCGGAACTTAATATGGAAATTTCCGGCTGTACTGACGCTTACTAAGCCAGATCCTAAATATTCGAATGTTTTACTTTGGTAATTCGTTTTGTTTTGTTGGTGTTGCATCTCATCTTGTTCAGAGTGCACATTGGCATGATCTAGTCACTGGATATGATTATGGAAAAGTATTCCTTGAGTGTGAGATACCTTGTTATTGGCTAAGGTCTGGAAAAGATCCTGACTGGTATATGAGACGCTTGTTGGAGTGGATTTTGCTCATTGTATTTCATGTGCAGTGGAGGATGTATTATTTTCATCAAACGCCATCACGCTGGCTATTTCTTTTCTTGTTCCGTTTTTTTGATAAGGTTTGATAACCTGACGCACGGTCTGTGGTGTGAGAGTATAGTTTGCTGTATGCATATCTCTTTCAGATTATAAATTAGTTTTATAATAAAAAGTTTGTTTGAAATGTCAATCTGCTTGGCATTATTAAAATGGCCTTGTATAGATGGTGTCAAAACTATCCACTCAGATAGTACTTTGGTGCAACCTAAATCCTTCTCCATGAGCTTTTCATATGCTCCATCAAAGTTTCATTGATCTACCTTTGATATAATGATCAGCTCGTTGATTAGTTTGGATTTGGCTTTCAAATGCATGAAAAGCCTTCAATTTCATATCAAATTCCTCTTGAGATAATCAGATAATCAGATCAGGCTGGAAATCATCCCATATCATATACTCCAATACCAATCTCGGCCTGTGTGGTTGTAATCAGTCTATCTTGTATTTTTCAATACCAGCTATAAAAATACTACTTTTGATAAGCTGGGCACCAAGTTCATGATCGGGGTGTCTGTCACTAAAATTGGGAAGCATAATAATTTCGGGTTTTCGTTTCCTGATCTGATGAACAATAATATCACGATGTCTTTTATCGTCCTGAATATCTAAATCATTCATAAGCAGATTTTCTCTATGGAATAGTTGCAGTACTTTTCATGCCTGTTGCGCTTCTTGTTGTCTGAGCTCGGGATCTCATCTGGTAGAGAATTGGGACGGTGTAAGATCTATCGCAATATTGTGTTTACCCTGCAAGCTTGTCTTATATAAAGTTCCTCCGCATCCCATATCAATATCATCCGGATGTGGTCAAAAAGCGAGAATGTGAATGTTTGTTTCCATCGTTGTATATGAGTATAAAAGTAAAAAAATCTCCCCGTGCATGCTAGAGAGATCTGTTATAAGTGGTTTAGGTTTTTTTTGTGAATTGCCTTTTACCAAAAATCTCTAGCATGCAAAGATGCCTTACAACAAGTAGAGATATTGGATTTTTGATGAATCATATTTTTTATATAATTAGATCTAGCACAATTACAAGGGAATTGGATAGAGTCAATAAAATGTTATGTTATTTTATTTTACTTAATAATAACTTCAGTCCGAATAATCACAACAGTCCTCAGAATATTCTATCTATATATTTAGAAACTTTGTAATATCTTGATTGAATCGCATTGTTCGTAAGTATGCTTGAAACGAGACTGAACCGGGCTGTAGCATTGATGGTCATGAGTATGCCTAAAATAATCAATGTACTGCTATCTGTATCGGGTTTAATAACTAAACTAAATAAGCTAACAAAAAAGATTGTTGCTTTGGGATTGAGCATTCAGGTCAGGAGTCATTGTGTGAATCCTTGTTTGGGACTTATTGCTTTACTGGTTCAGATGTCAGCCGGTGACGATCCTTTGGATTGGAGAAGTTTGTAGGCAAGATATAATAAGTAAAGTGCTCAAGCGTATTTGATAGCGTTGAGTGCCAGTATTGATTTACTAATAATAAAACCAAGACCCAATATACTATAAACTACATGGAATGACTCTCAAACTCCAATTCCCAAAGCAGTAGCTAGTCAGGTTTTACGGGTATTTCCTAAAGAATTTTTAATAATCAGAATAGTAGATGGTCCAGGGCTCATGAGAGCCAACAGATGGATTCATAATATGGGAAGTATAATTGCTAGTGTAGACATGATAATCAAATTAAAAGGTTTAAAAGTTGAAATATTTGTAGAAACAGATTTCTGTCAGTCCTATTGTGCAATGTTTCTAGGGATGCAATTTGCTGCATCCTCTTATCTTACAATATATCATGCATTGATAAAAGCTTGCTTTGCCTTCGTGCTATCTTCTTGCTTTATAAAGATATAATCTGTAGCAAAAGTTCCTACAAAGCAAAGACTAATGGATTCATTGGCTAACACTTTGGACAACTTTGCTGTTATACCTATATTCTCATCGGAAAATTCAAAGTCTCCCAATAGTTCTATCATGTGTCGTCCATCCAGTCTTTGTTCATAGTCTCATGGTATGATGTCTGAAGGAGCAATAATAGAAAGTTCTTTGTTGGTTCTGGAAGCAAATACGAATTGGTTTTGGGCTATCCATTCTGGCAGATCCTCGAAAGGAGGAAGTTGAACCATCGAAAATAATGTTTCATGAAAGTTGAGGATCAT
>CAZLWR010000005.1:40375-48673 GCA_964563595.1 uncultured Candidatus Peribacteria bacterium
TTACTTACAAACTTCTTGTACGAAATAGTTTATAATTTTTTTCGATTCCTCATTACAGTGATAATTAAATTCTGGATGTCGCTGTACTCAGAATATAATTCCATTTTTGTGTTGTATTGCTTCCACAATGCCATCTTCACTAATGCCCACAATTTCTAGATCTTCTCCCAAATCTTTGACGGCTTGATGATGAAAACTATTGACGAGAAACTTATTTGATCAAGTGGCTTGGTGTACAAAACTTTTTGGAGTCGCTTGAATAAAATGGGAAAGCTTGTTATGATCATCACGGGTAGATTCGTGGATGAGTAACTTCGCAGGGGCAAACTGCTTATCAATATCTTGATATATATTACCCCCTAGGGCGACATTGATGATTTGCATTCCTCTGCAGGTACCAAATAAGGGGATACTATTTTGTATGCAATAACGTGCTAGTTTGATTTCGTTTTCGTCTCTCAGATCGTATCTATGAACCGGCTCGCTTACCTGTTCTCCGTAAAATATTGGATCGATATCAAATCCTCCGTAGATAACTACTCCTGCTACTCCCTCTAGAAGTGTATCTAGTATCTTATCATCAAAAGGAATACTAGGTAAGATAAATGGGCATGCTCCTGCTTGAAAAATGGGATATTGAAAATAATCCCTCACCAAGACACTCGGTCCATAGTGTTTGTATTTGTTTTCGTAGTCATCATAATGGCAGGAGATGGCAATCTTTTTCATCTAGTGAAATATTAAGAATAGATAAATTGCTTGTAGCATTCATAAATAGTATGCATACTGTCTATACTTGTTCGTTCGTCATCTGTATGTAGATTTCCTCCATTTCATTTGTGTAACAGTACTTTTGCATTTTTAAACCATCTTCCATCGGTAGCTCCGTGCTGACTGGCAAAAGAAATATCTCAGATTATATTTTTACATAATTCAAAGTAGCGTTCAATATCAGGATCGAGGGGATCGCTATAGACGCATTCCCCATATGTCTCATTGTAAATAGTAATTCCCAATGGTTGCAACATAGTACGAATATCTGATTGCAGTGTTTCCACTGTGAAATCTTCAGTAAATCTGATATCAATATGGGCTTTCGCATAATCGCTGATAACATTACCTGCTGTTCCTCACTGTATGATATTCATGTTTACGGTGGTTCCTCGGTGTAGTTCAGTATTATATGCTTCCTCGGTATTTTCAATAGTACTTTTGAGAAGTTGATAGGCTTGTATAATTTTGTCTATAGCGTTGTCACCCAACCGCGGCTTTGCGGAGTGGCAACTTTTGCCATGATATTCCATATCAAAACTCAATATCCCCTTACCTTTATTAATAATATGGTTTTCATCACCACTATCGGGGATAAGAACAATGTTTGCAGTATATCCAATATTCGTTAACGCTCAAACACCATCAAATCCTCCTACTTCTTCGTCAGTGGTAAGCATAAGAAGTATTTTTTTGTCAGTGTATCAGTTTATCAATATATCTTTCATAAGATGCATGAGTATTGCTACGCCGTCTTTCATATCGGTAGCTCATCTCGCATACATAATACCGTCTTTGATCATTGGCTCAAATTGTGTTTCTTGTGTGGGCGGCACGACATCCAGGTGTCAGGATAAAATAATATCTGCTTCCTGTCCATCAAAGTTTCAGATTATTATTGATGGTTTTTGATTGAACTCATGAATCGTAATACTTGCATTGGGTAAATCTGCAAAATAGTTTTGTACATATTGAATAATCTGAAAAAGACTTGGGATATCATTGGTGATAGAGGGTATGCGTAGAAGATCTTTGTAGAGATCCATAAGTTGGGTATTGTGAGACATGTCTGAATAATAGGTAGTAAATAAGAGCTAATGAAAACATTAGTTTGTACTTGATGATTGATGTTCATAATGTCGATATTCGTGTGTTATTCAAACAAATCTATGTTCTTCCATAATGCTTTTCAACAAAGTTCTGTTACGGTGAATTGTCTGTCATAATGATGAAGTATCGTTTTCATAAAACATCGTAGCCATTGATTGAATATAAAGTTCTTCTTGTGATCTGAGTGATTCATCACGTAAGGTTATTTGTCCACCACAAGGTTTTACGATTACTACGTCAACCGTATTGCCAGTGGAATGTGGATACTTCTTGCTTACGTTGAGTAGTTTGTCTTTTCGTGTTGGTAGGGTTTTTGTCCGCAGATCATCAAGAAAGTCATAAAACTCTATAGATCTATAGCCATCTTTGACTAACAACTGAAGTCATTTAGTTTGTAATTGTTTATTCACATTTGCCAAAACCTGTGCGATGTGCTGATTAACATACACTTCATGAGTTATTCAAAATAAGCAGAATAATTCATTCTGATTTGTTCAAAAGCGTTCACATTGCTGGAAATAGTAATTTTCACAGGGTACCTTATAAGCCGATAAGGGAACGAGATTTAGTCAGCTAGTGTTCATTATTCTTTTTAATCAAATAAAGTTATCATAAAATACTGTCTGATAGTGGGTAGATCGCCATATCTACCATACCGTGGAGCTTGGACCCCGTGGTAAGCATGTGCTCTCCTCATACTATCTTAATACCGTTCTTCCCATAAACCATATACAATCTAGAAAGTATTTTACCTTTGAACGGTCCTACTTGTTTTGTTTTGGAATTATAGACGATATCACCAAATCAAACATGGTTTTGAAATTGCTGAATAGTTACGGATTGATTTCAATTTTGTAAATCTTGTTGTACTTTTGCAATTGCGGATTGTAATTGTCCTTGACTCAAAACTGGTAAAACAATCACTCATTCTGCATTATCCTGGGCTGTATATTTCACAATAACCTGATCTTTGTTGTGGAATAAAAGTGCTGCGATACTACCGAATGTATTTCATGAAAAATCAGTATAGGATTTTTGATTTGGTTTGTAGCTTATGGTTGGTGCGAAGATTCATGATTTGTTCAGTGGATTAGTTGACTCAGATAGTATACTATACCGAGATTTACTGGGCAAGCTGGAATAGGTAGGTGTCATGGGTACCCCTGTGTTCTTGATTTTAGCCATGAGTTCAAAATAGCTAGGAGTTAGATCTCCGGCTTGAATAACTAAACCAATATCTTGATTACCGTATTTGATCAGATTATTTCCGTATATCAATTGTCCTGCATCTTTTTCAGAAATTGTTATTGACTTGATACCTTTTTGTATCAGTACACTTGTGAGCTGTTCGTGGTCGTATTGATTAGTTGGAGAAATCCCATTTCTCATCAAAACTAATACTGTTTTTCATTGAGCCTTTTCACGGATGAAGTCGAGCATAGAACTCTTTCCTTTTTGGGCAAGATCATGAACAATGTAGTGAATATTTCCTCTTGGGAAATCATCAATTTCATAAATGATAGGCTTACCTTGCTCGGAAATACCCATATCTACCCTAAAACTTTCTCCATATCCTATAGGCTGAAAGTACTGTTGAAGAGCAAAAGTAGAGAGTTGGTTTGGAGCAATACTGTTTTCAATCATAAGTCTTTGTTGTACTGATGGTTTAGTAACTTGAGAGTTGATAAAAGTGATAAACTGCTCCAATGATTGTTTGAGTAAGGGGATTTGTGAATTTATTGAGGCGATCTCTCCTTGTGCATAGTCGGGGTTCATGGTAAATCTATTCCATGTTAGATTGGTATCATCTGGTAATCCTGATACGAAGGTCTGATTCCTGAGTTTAGTAATAAAGTCCAAACCAAGAGTCTTATGGATCTTTTCCATCGCAAGGTAGTGTGACGGTCATGCCATATATGCATTTTGTAGGGTGCTTTGTAGTTCGTTGGATAATCCTCCTTTTTTGTAGGCTTGTATCTGATTATTTAATATATCAAATACTTCTTGACGTGCTTCTAAGAGGAAGTCAACGCATTGACTAGCTGATCCTAGGTTTTTCAGCAATGATGAGAGTATATCCTTCGGTAGCTGTTGGTGAAAGTTATTGATAAAAAAGATAGTTTGAAATCACGCTGTACCTCCTAGAAACTTTATAAAATCATATCTTTGAAGTTGTATATAGACTTGTTCGATTTCCGCCGGAGAAAAGTTGTTCTCTAATCATTCCCTAGTAAGTAGACCTCCTTTAAAAGCTGGAGGATTTTTTTGTTCAAGGTTTTTGGATTGAACGAGACTTAGTTTTAGTAATACTTTTTTTGGCATTCACACGATGCTTTGTGTTTTTTCTTCTAGACTACACGGGGCAGTCGGATTGTTTTGTAATGAGTTCATGGTGTCTTATAATAATCATAGTAAATAATAGATGGATTGGATTGCTTTGCTTCGTTCGCAATGACGATTTACAATAAAGAAAGCTCCCGCTAGTGTTGCTAGGAGAGCTTTATTACCTGGTGAGTCAGATTATATCTATCTATGTCTCATCTTTTTCAGGGCCAAAAACTCTCCATGTTTAAACCATCTAAAAAAATGATAGCAGTACATGGCTGTGATGGCATTGAAAATTATGGTAAGTAGAATGGTCATAAAAAGTAATCTGAATAATAATTGATTGGATGGTTTTGCTTCGCTCGCAATGACGACTGGATTGTTATTCAATAAAGGGTACAAAAAACTCTCCCTGGTTGATGAGGGAGAGTTGTGCTATAATGTGTGATTGATACAACGTATACAATTTACCATATAGAAAGACTCTCCCTGGTTGCCCAAAAGAAGTGGTTTCTATACATGTTAGCAAAATTGATTGAGTTCATAACAGGACTGATAATTTTTGATATAAGAAAGTCAAGAGTGAAATTACTTAGTCTTGTGAGAATGAAACAGTTTGTAAAAAGCTAGGAGGCCGAGTATCCCAAATATTCACGCTGAGAGTATGAACATGGTTTGCAGATCATAAAGATCTCATAACCGTCAGATGAAGGGTCACAAAATTGCATAGCCCAATCTTCATATCATACTATGGACCGATAGAACGGTTGCTCTGATGTGAGACTCGGCAAGCTCATTGATAGCATGGTTGCTGATAGGCTTTTGAAGTCCTCTTTGGACATGAAGTAATGATAATCAAAATAATCAGATTATGATTCATATGATTATATTATGTTCATAAGGATTTAGTCCTGCAATTAAATATCCTGCTACTCCAAACCCAAGCAACCCTAATAATCATCGTTGTAGACCTAATTTTTTATCCCATGCGTGGGCGAATAAGCTGGTAATTGAAACTATTGCTCTTAGTCCAAACCATACAAATCCAAACCATATGACGGGTACTTGTATGAGTTGCAGATAAGGCTGGGCAGCCCACACTATGCAAAGCGACGCGGTAGAAAGTATGCTGGTATATGCAATAATCCGTTTGAGTTTTTTATTGTCATGAAGACTGTATACGATAATATTCCAAATATTTTGCCATAAGGAAATATCACTATTGTGTTGTTTTGATTGCACGGATACTAGACTTATTACAAATGGTATGGCAAAGGATATTATAATACCTTGCACAAGCATAGTTACCCTAAATCAGAAATAATGTGCAATAAGACCTCCAGCAATTCATGCTATTGCAGCTATCCCTTCAGCTATAAAACTCAATCTTCATTCTACTTTCTTGTAGTCTTTGGTTCTATCTAGTCCGTTGAGTGTGTCATACAACAATGCAGAATCTGATCATGAAATACATGAATATCAAAATGCGAGAATAATTTCACAGAGTGCGAACTCCATGAAGTTTGTTCAGCCCGCATACAAGAGGAACCCTATACTTATAAAGATAGATCCTATGAGGATAGATCTCTTTGTGCCAAAACGATCTCCAAAATATCAGGTAGGTACTTCAAAAATAAATACTGCTATTGCAAAAACACTTTGTAGTAGAAATATTTCAGATAAACTCAGACCATTATCCTGAAAAAAGAGTGTCATCACAGGTATAATAATCGCACATGATTGAAAAAACTTAATCCATGTAAGCTTACGGATGTTGGATGATAGTTTTCATTCTTCTAGGTTTTTCATTTTTTATGTTATAATGATATACAATATAATCTGATACTGCAAACAAAAACTCTCCCGGGCCTGTTTGCTAGGGAGAGTGTTTATAGATTGTAACTGATAGTTTTTTTATTTTTGATTTACTAGCTATCACTTTTTACCGTACATAAACACCCTCCCGCTGGATCGCAGAAAGATACTTGTGTAGAGTGGATGGCTATAAGCTGCTTATTCATACCGAAGCTAATAAGTTTTTGTTGGGGAAAGTCAATAGAGGACTTGCGACAATTTATTTACTGAAACATATACTACATATTGACATTTTTAAAATAATCTGTATATAGAAGTTATCTTTATTTTTCTCTAACAACATGAAAAATATTCCGCATTCTGAAGCTTTGATTCTAGATAAACAGACCGGACTACCTGTCACCATCAAAGAAAACCTGTGAAACGGTTTGTTCGTAGTAGAGTTTTTGGTAACTGCTACACAAAAAAAGAAGAAAGAACTTACTGATACTTTGCTGGGTCAACTGGCACTAAGACAATGATATGAACTTCAACAAGATGATAATGCCATCGATTCCTTCGCTAAGCAAAAAGAAATTCACAAAGCTTTCGTTAAGGGTTTGAGGTCTCTTGCGGCAATACTTGATGAGGCAAGGATTGGTACCAACCCTTCAACATTTTCTGGTCGTAGTGCTACTACTAGCGATCTAGATGGTACTAAGTTGTACAAGGCATACAAAGCAATTGCTGGAGATAATCGTTATAATGGTCTTGTAAAAGATACTTCTCTTATAGACAAAGAAGCAGTAGCTGCTTACAAAAAGTATTATGAGCTTGCTGATGAAGAGGATCCTTTTATCCACTTCAATCAACAGGCAGCAGCTAACTTTGTTCAATTAGTTCAAGATTTACCAGATTTGGCAGCAACAAGATTTCTTCATGCAGTGTACGATTTACATGCAAATGGATGGATTTGGGAGAATGCACCGCATAGTGATCAATCCATAGGTGGTGATGATATGTTCGCAATATGAGCGATACTATTTGCTGATATTATGAGTAGAAACATGAATATGCGTGATGATACTGATATTATCAGATGAGATTTCTTAAGCAAATTGTGAAGACCATGATCGGAAAATTATATCTCTGCCAATAAGTTATGGATAGGCAATGCTCGTGAAAAATCTGTTTGAGATATGATAATCTGAGAAGAAGGATATACCACCCCTTGGAGTCTTGACAGAATGGTCACTCCTAAGCTTAGCTTGAATCGTGATTGAGTAGGCACATCTACGGTAAGACTGAAGAAGGTTTCTGCTCATGAGTTGATGGTTATCGGGGTTGCCGAAGATGGTAGATCTGGATGAATGAGAGGTAATGGTCCTAATGTGACCGTGTGACAAAAAATTGCAATTACTCAAAAGTAATGATGTAAAAATATATTACATTGATGTGGTCTTGTTGATCACATTTTTTTTCTTTATTTTTTCAGCTGTTTTCTGATTAGTTTTTGTTATATATCCATAATCAGATTATGTTTTTCTTATTCCTATGGCTTATTCTCATTCTAAATTACAGGCATATCAAACGTGTCCGCTAAAATATCGTTATGAAAAGATTGATAAATTAGAGGTAACTCAAGAGGGGATTTTTGAGAATATTGCTTTTGTATTATGATCTAGTGTGCATAGTGCTTTAGAACTTTTGTATAGAGAGCTAAGGCATATGGTGATACCCAGCAAAGACCAGCTTATTGGATATTTCCAACGTGCTCGGGACGAAGAAATTAGTGAAATTGATACTAAGCATGGCAAACAAGTATTTTCCGCCGAAGAAAGAGAAGTGTCTCATCATAGAGGAGTGGAGTATATGAATTGGTATTATGATACCTATCATCCGTTTAAACAAGCAGTGACTGATAGCGTAGAGAAAACGACGTGGATTGAAATCAAACCTGGTGTGAAGTTTATGGGTAAAATGGATAGGCTCGATATCGATGGTGAGACCGCTATTATCGTGGATTACAAAACAAGTAGGACCTTGCCAAAGGACGTAGATGATACTATCAAGGATCAAATTGGTATCTATGGACTGGGCATCCAACACGATTATGGAAATAAGTTTAAGAAGATTATTGGTAAAGTTATTTATCTCCATCTGGAGAGAGAATATACACGGGAGCTGACTGATCAGATTATTCAAGATATTAGAGGCAGATATTTGCAGATTATAGAAGAGATAGAGCACAAAACTTTTTATTACAATATGGGTGATGAAACTGCTTTTGAACCAAGG
>CAZLWR010000006.1:0-18831 GCA_964563595.1 uncultured Candidatus Peribacteria bacterium
CTGGGGATTCGTCTAATGGTAGGACACCGGACTTTGACTCCGTTTATCTAGGTTCGAATCCTAGATCCCCAGTTTTTTGTATACCTCAAAAATTATTACTGCTCCCTAATATTTAGAGCATGTATTGACATAGTATTAACTTTATGTACTAAACTATGTACTTTATCGACTGAATCAAATAAAATGAACCATAAGACAGAACTTGACTTATTTGCTGCTGCAGAAGATCAAAACCATATAGTGCTGCTTGATCAAAAGCCAGATAAAATTTCTTTGCAACAAATTATAGCACTGGGCGAACTTTATGAAAACCCACCTGTATTTCAAAAACGAAATGAGGTAGGCAAATGGTTTATGGAAACGGAATGATTCAAAAGGGTAGACGCGGAAGAGAGAAATATTTATGAAGATGATAAGAGCATCGATCGCCAAGTTTTGTTTTCTGATAGGGGCATCTTATGAATAAAAAATATGGAGCCAACTTATATAGTAACACAATCCTTTGATGAATATAGTACTATGTGAAAAAAGCGTGAACATTATGACAGTAGACGAGGGCATGGTTTCCATACAAGTACATTAATTAATTATCATCCTTTTCAGTTAGAGTGAATATATTATCATAAAGATTACTGATGCTTTATTAAAACTATAGATAAGCAGCCAAGGTTTATTGCTGTAACATTCCAAGGATCCAAACTTTGCTATAAAAAGATACAACCTTTGTCGTCCATTCAACAGAAGAAGACAGCCCCAAAAGTAAATACCCAATCCATAAAAGTAGACAATGGAAATATTTCTGTTGCTTCTACGCCACCAGTTGAGATACAAGGTGCAAGTTTTATTGTTTTTAATGGTGATAAGCAGTGTATTTACTATAAAGACCAAAAACTATATCTTCTTTCTTTTGATCTCAAGGATCCAAGGAAAAATGTTTTAACGGTGATGGATGAATTCGCATCAGATCAAAAAGTAACAAACATATCCTTATTGGATTCTACTCTCTTGGTTTCGGTAGCAGACTCCGAAGAAAATCAGTGAAGATCCATCGCCAGGGCCTTATGATTTAATTGGGCTAAGAAAAAATGCACTACATATTTTTATAATATTGCCACAAAACAAAAGTCGAGTTCGGCTTGTCCTAACTCGAGCTTTATTGAAACAAAGATTTTTGATAGTGAGACGGGCTTGCCGCTTGTATATAATACAGCTACCAATTCGCTTGTTAGTATTCATCCAACGGATAAGGACGAACATGATAAAGCTATACTAAATATCGCGAGCCCAGTCAAAGCTATTTCTCATCAATTGGGTTTGTCTTTATCTTGAAGAAGTAATACTAGTATAGCGGAATATACCGAACAAATCGAGCGTCATCTAGATTGATTGCAATTGGTGTATAACAAGTGTTTTGATGAAAATACCAGTGTAGACTTTGTTCTTAAACAGTTCTTACTATTTTGCAGGAAGACTCAGAGTATGCAACTAGAAATAATCAAATTAAAAACAATGATAGTCTGAGAAGAGTATAGAAAATGATTTGAAAGTTATGTTGTTATTATAGAGAAATCATTCTCAAAGCTGAAAACAGACTTTTTTAATCATATAAGAAATATCTATTTCCTTAATAACCAAAAAAGTGATATAATGCTTGGTTTGTCTGAGCATCTTTTAAGTTCTTCCGAGTTTATTCAGGGGATGATTAAGGAACTCGTAGATTATATAAAAAACAAACCTATAGTGTATTAGCTATAGGTTTATGTTGTGAAGAAATTGATCATATTTGTTGTTTTGGTTCTTATTCTTTTGAAAAAATACATAGTCATGACTCGATATCTTTTTGTCTAATGCTGATTTTCTTTTTCTGCTGATTATTTACAAGTGTCTCGAGATCTTTTATTGACTTCCATCTTCCTTGGGTGATCATATAATCTATACAAACGCCTGCATCTGTTGACAGTGGTACTCAATGCTGTAAATGGAAATCATTACTTTGTCTTACCTTGAATAATATTTCTTCTTGTAGTAGATCTAGTGCGTTTATTTTGAGTACGGCATATCATCATGCTTGATATGATGCATGAGATGCTTTTGGTTTTCTAATAACCAATCCTATTTCAAGTCCATTTTCAACTAGATATGCATTAAGCTTTGTATTTCCAGTATTCAATAAAAATGCTATTTCGGCACCAGCTTTATCTCTTTCATTCCCTAAAAGATCGAAACTAAGTGCGTATTTTCCTTCCTCTTGTAATAATCAAAAGGTGTCCGGCAGCTTAACTTCACAGGCATGATTATATAATTGAGCAAAGATATTCATTTGTATCACAAAATTGTAAAGTATATTTACTTTTTTAATAAAGTATATATAGAAGTCAAGTTGTAATGTTTCTATTTGCTGTTGATAAATAATCAGAGTTTGCTAGTGTCTGATCTACTATTCAGATTATTATATATGCATTATATGCCTTGAAGCGTAAAAAAAACTACTAAAAAGCCTAAGACTACGAAGATTTCTGCAAAAAAAGCTACTAAGAAGGCTAGCACAAAAACTGCTGCTGCTCCCATAAAAACCTCTCCTTTGAAATTTAATGCTAGCGGTAAAAAACTAGTAATAGTAGAGTCTCCTGGAAAGGTGAAAACAATATCCAAATACCTATGATCTGATTATATCATCAAACCATCGGTTGGACATATCGTTGATTTGGCAGATAAAAATATGAAAAAGTTGATTGAAAAGTGATTTGAGCCTGATTATGAGGTAGACCCGAAGAAAAAGAAAGTAGTCTCTGAATTGAAGGCTGCAGCGAAGTCTAGTTCTCAGGTTATTCTTGCTACAGATGAGGATCGCGAAGGGGAGGCAATTGCATATCACCTTACTCAGGTATTGTGATTGGATCCCAAAACTACCGCAAGGATCGTATTCAATGAAATTACAAAGCCCGCTATCAATGCGGCGATGGAGAATGCGAGAACCTTGGATATGGATCTAGTTCTTGCTCAAAAATCAAGAGCGGTGTTAGATAAGTTGGTGTGATTTAGTATCTCTCCAATCTTGTGGCAAAAAATCAAAATGGGTTTATCTGCTGGTAGAGTTCAATCGGTCGCAGTTAAATTGGTTGTAGAAAAAGAAAGAGAGATACAGGCTTTTGTTCCTGTGGAGTATTGGGTTATTAAGGCTCAATTGGAAACTCCAAAGTGATTAGTTGAGATAGTACTAAAGAAACTTGAATGAGCGAAGGACATAGAAGAACTAGGGGAATGAGAGACTGAAGCTACCAAAAAGACCGATAAGGAATCCGGAGGTAAGTTCTCTAAATCTGCTTTGGAAACAGTATTAAAGCAATTGCATATCGAGGACTTAAAAATAACCTCTGATGAGAAAAGTGGTTTACAGATCCTTTCTGATAAAGCTCCTATTCAATTTCAGTTGGTAGACATTGTGACTAAACAATCCAAAAAGTCTCCTTCCGCACCTTTTATCACCTCTACTTTACAACAAACCGCTTCGAGAATGTTTGGATGGCCGGTAAAGCAGGTAATGAGTGCAGCACAAAAACTTTATGAAGCCGGACTGATTACGTATATGAGAACAGATAGTACGAGTTTGTCATGACAGGCTATTGCAAGTTGCAAAGAATATATCGCTAGTAAATTTGGGGATAAATATTCTACGGTTAGACAGTACAAAAGTAAATCAAAGAATGCTCAAGAGGCTCATGAAGCTATAAGACCTACTATTATTGATACCGAGCCTGACCAAATAAAGCTATGACAGTATGAACAAAGACTCTATACACTTATACGAAAAAGAACCTTAGCGAGTCAGATGAGTGACGCATTATTTACCAATACCAGTTACGTATTCCATCCTATGATTTAGAATCTAACGTTTATCTTCTTGATGGCCAAAAAGTCTAACCAACTTGATGTATTGCATAATTACTTTACTGAGGAATTATGATTGGAATATAGACATCAGTGAACAGGGTCTCATATTCACAAATACTTCCCTGTGGGAGGCAATGGAAGAAATGTCTGCTTGACTGCGGATCATGGTCGCTCCAAGAAACATGTCATCAATTCTACGGAATTGGGCAAACAGCTCGCTAGGACCTTGCACAATGACATCCAGTTTTATGTCTATTATAAGCAAAGAATAGAGGATTTATTATCTGATTAGATTATTTTCTGATTATTTATACTATAATCTGATTATGAAGCCTGAACTTATAGAACTTATCAATAACATTCCTTTTGCTAGAGTCTGTTCTTATGGGACTGTGGCCGTGCAGTTAGAATTGCAATATGGCATTCAAACCAGTGGACGAATGGTGGGCAAAGTATTATCCGCATTAACACCCCATGGTTGCGATGGCCCATGGCGAAGAGTAATCAATAAGCAATGATATATATCTGCTCTCAAGTTGGGTCAAAGAGGTATCATTCAGACTGATTTATTGGAATTGGAAGGAATAGAAGTAAACAATGGTTTTGTAGATATGAGCAGCTATGAATACTTCTTTAGGTAACACATTATTTTAGCAACTAGTAACATTTATGGGAAAAATCATAAAAGAACAAACATGGATTGCCGCTGGGAAAGTGATGGAATTTGATGGGTTTTTGAGATTGCGAGATGAGCTTGATGAAGATGTGGTCTTACCCTCTTTGGATAAAGATGCTATTTTTAATTCTAAGGAATTTACTGCAAAACAAAACTTTACCAAACCACCGGCGAGATATACAGAAGCAACTTTAGTAAAAACATTAGAGCAGAAAGGTATTGGTAGGCCATCTACTTATGCTAGCACTATTGCGACTATTCAAGATAGAAACTATGTGGTCAAAGAAGATAATAAGCTCAAGCCGACTGAAATGGCCTATGGGGTCAACGATTTTTTGGAAACACATTTTCATCAGCTTATGGATTATGATTTTACAGCTGAGATGGAGAATAAACTTGATGATGTTGCCAATGGTGACCTAGAGCGAAAAAAAATGTTACAAGATTTTTATGCATGATTTGAACCTCAGCTTATTGATTCAAAGTGATCTGAAAGAATAACATTGACTACTGGTAAGCCCTGTCCGAAATGTTGAGAGGGAGAACTGATAGTCAGATATGGTAAATCTAAAACTAGTTTCTTGGGATGCAGTAGATATCCTGAGTGCGATTATGTTTCAGAGACTGAAGATGTTTCAAATAAACTCAACCTCATCAAAGAGAAATACGAAGGACAGCCTTGTCCTGCCGGCGGAACTATTGTGGTCAAGATGGGTAGATTTTGACCATTCTTGTGTTCTTCAGATTATCCGACTATCAAATGGATAAAGTCCCCGGTCCAGTTTGAACTTGAATTAAAATTATGAGATAATAAGCCCGCATGTCCTGAGTGTGGAGCAGAGATGACCATTAGGAGAAGTAAAAGAGGTGCGTTTTGGGGATGTAGCAAATATCCTGATTGTAAGGGGATTGTGAATATAAAATAGTAAGATAGTAAGAAATATTTCTATCTGAGTAATTCTCCAATAATTCTATTTGCTACATTGAGTCCTTGATAACTTAGCTTTATATGATTTCCATTTCTAATTATAAGCTCTTCTTCTTCAAAGAGTGCTAATTTTTCTTCATAGTTGGGTGCCAGGACTGTAGTGAATTTTTGGATATCACTTATACCGTAGCTTCTCAGTCACAGCATAAAGGTCTCATAGAGTATATCAGATTCCTGTAAGAAATTTGTCTTCTTTTCGTCTACATATTTTCACTGTATGTATTCCATAATATTAGTGGTGTTCGTGTATCTTATTCACTTATTGCTTGATATATCTGTAGATCAAAAATAATCTGAATCAGTAAGCATATTGCTGTAAAGCATACCTGAGGCACTTGCCCCTAATCCTATATAAGGCTGTAGAGTCCGATATACACTATTGTGAATGCTATTCTTCCCTGATAGAGCGAAATTACTGACTTCGTATCTCTTATAAGCTGCAGACAAAATGCTATCAGATAAGATTTGATGTTCTTGTAAGATATTATCATCTTGAGGTTGAACACACTGTTTTAAGGTGTTTGACATATGTTGTTGAGTACTGTCGTGTCACAGCTTCTCTCGTTTACTTCCTGGGAATAATTCTAACATATAAAGACTGAAACTATCTGCTACATGGCTATCTACCATATCTTGGAAGAATTGTAACTTATTCTTATTCCAGGAACTTCCTCATTGCGTATGTGCAGTGTTATTATTTAGTGTCCCGAAAGCAATAAAGTCAAAATTGTAGCACATCGTTGCTTGCTTGATGGTTTGTAGCTTGCGGAGATATCCTTTCAGATTATTAAAGTTATAATTCCTTCACGCTAATTGGAGAATAGTATCATCAAATGTCTGAAGTCACCGGGAAAACCTTATTCTAGGGAAGTCTTTATAGGCCTGGCCAATTTGTTTCACAAGATCTAGAGTTTCATCAAAAGGATCGGGATTGAGCTCTATACTTAGTTCCTCCAAATATTCCAATGATCGTACTTGTCCTATATGATCTATGATGGACTTGATAGCAGCGAACCCTATCAACGCCGGAGTACCACCTCAAAAATAAATTGTTTTGACTTGCGTGCTATTGCTTTTATCTTTTCGTAGATCTATTTCTTTATGTAAGGCAGTTAAATACTCTTGTATCAGATTATTTTGGAAGTTCGGATGATCTTTGCCAATGACAAAAAAATTGCAATAATCGCACTTATAATTACAAAAGGGGATGTGAATATAGATAGAGTGCACGAAACGTATTCAAAACTAAAAGTTGCACTACTATAATAATTGTACCTTCTATTTCCAACCTATAAGCTAGCTATTATATAATATCTTTTATTACATGGGAATACGCCTTCTATCTTTCTTATTTTTGGTCATTGGCTTATGCCCGATGTTTTCTTATGCTAGAGTTATTGGGGGTGCTTCGCTTTCTGTTCCATCGAGTTCCTCAATTATAGTTTCTTTTACAGGTAGTAAAGGTTCCATATCGATTGACATGGCAGCATTTCAAAAACATTGGTTGGATCAAGTAAACACAACGAGATCTGCGTTGAAGATATATCCCTATGAAGCAGACAAGCAGTTGGATTTTACAGCACAATATTGGTCAGATTATAGTAAATCAATAGGTTCTATATCCCACAAAAGATATAACTCCAAAACGTATTATGATTATAATTTGATAAGAAAGCGATTTGAATCTTTGGGTATAGTTTTTGGACCTAAGAATGGTACAAAAGTTGTAGAGAATATTGGACGATGATATGTGCGTTGTGCTACCAAGAAATTTGTAAAGACTGACTGTACACAGACCCTTATAAACGCAGCTCAATCCACGCGGACTTTCTTTATGTCTGAAAAAGGTAAAGCATATGCTCCTCATTATAAAAGTATTATTAGCAGGCAATATACTCATGCCTGATTTGGAATTACGATTGATGTGGACAAAGGAAAATATTATCTTACGACGCACTATAGTGTTCCTTTAGAATCGAAAGATAAAAAATAATCTGATGACAAGGCCATGTCGGATATTGTTGTCACAAGCTTAGACGATAGTTCGTATGAGAAGGTAGAGATTATTTGATTCGTAATTTATTGCACTTACTATATAAAATGAAAAACACTCTTACTGTACTGATGCTTGCATTATTTTTGTCGGTCAGCTATGCTACCAGTAATTCTGCTCTTTCGACTCTTTGACAGGGGATTGCGACTACAACAACCACTGCAAGTGGTTCTGTTTCTTGATCAATAACTGACCCCGAAATTGATGACTCACTGGTTAACGCTCTAGAAAAGCAACCTGAGACTGATCTAGTAAAAGAACTGAAGGATGCTAAAGATTCTCTCAAACTTCAGTCCGTAAATACTTGTGATGGTTTTGACACGGTTTTGACTAATTGGATCAATAAAAATAAAACTTTCTTTATGCAGGGCGGCTGATATGGTAGGCCTATTCCTTTGATGATGCAATGATGAATGGAGGGTGATATGGTTAAGACTACAGTATCCAATGATGCGAAAGTAGAGAGTGCTACCGCTCCGGGCGTAGGAGGAGGTGCTTGAGTTGATCACTCTGCTACAAATGTTCAAAAAGCTGGTATTGATGAGCCAGATATTATCAAAAATGACGGTAAATATATCTATTACGTTAATAATACTAAAAAATTATTGTATATTTTGAAGTGACCTTACAATGGTTCGACTTTGGATCTGTCCACAGTGAATACCGTAAGTATTCTGAGACTTCCAAAAACATACAATGCTACAGACTTATTGTTGGATGGGAATAAACTTGTACTTGTATCATCAAGATATTTGAACCTCAGTTACGACTATAACAAATCATTTTTTGATAAGAATACCAGAACCAATATTGTCGTATTTGATATGACCAATAGAGAAAAACTTTCTATAGTCAGATTATTTGATTTTCCTGGTCAGATTCAAGAAAGTAGGCTGAGCAATGGTAAACTCACCGTAGTGAGTAATCTATGGTTTAGTCGATGACCAATTTATTGGATCATGAATGAAAAGAAAGGCATTGATGACATAGTGACTACTACGAATATTATCCCAAGCGGAGCTGAAGTAGTAAGAAAAAGTTCTGGTATATTGGACAAGCATGCTTACAAACCTGATTGTGCTTCTTTGCAATACATTCTTCCTGATAAACCAGAAAACTTTAATCCGTCGGTAGGCGTTGTTCATACTATAGACTTAAATAAAGATACTAACGCAACTACCAACCTTTTCTATGGCAATGCAGGTCAAATACATCTTACTGATAAGTCTTTATATGTGGTAAGCAGCATTAGTTTGTGAGGTTATCAATATTCTACTTGTCCTCCCAATGCTAGATGTGCTATGCCATTGATACGAAGAGAACCAAACAATTTCTCTTTGATCCATAAATATGGTTTAACTACCGGGAAACCTGTCTACCAGAATTCTGCTTTGGCAAAAGGTGACTTATTAACTCAATATAGTATGGATGAAGATGCGAATGGAAATTTCAGAATCCTCACAAGAACATGGTCACCGGAGTTGAGTACTCACTTATGGGTCTTTGATAACAAACTTAATCTCAGTAACTGGTTGCTGAACATAGAACCTAAAGAGGAGTTTAAAGCTAGTAGGTTTATATGAGATAAACTTTATTTAGTCACCTTCCAGCAAATTGATCCTTTGTTCGTGATTGACTTGGTTGGAAAACCAAAAATTCTTGGAGAATTAAAAATACCAGGATACAGCCAATATCTTCATCCCTACACTGCTATGAAGGACGGCAAACAGCTTTTGATAGGTTTGGGTACGGACACACAAGAAACTGGTTGAAGAGTAACTACTAATGGAGTAAAATTAGATCTTTATGAAGTAAACTTCAATGCTATAAACAATAATGCTATTTCTATAAAGCAATTATTTACTAAGACCCTGGGTTGAAGGGGTAGTTGGTCGGAAGCAACTGAGAATCCTAGAGTATTTGTATGGAATGAAAAAACAAAGCAGTTATTCTTGCCAATTATTATGCAGAATGAGGTAGAGAAAAAGATATGTAACAAGGACTACTATGGTCAAGACTATTGTTACCCACAATATACCTATAATACTACTTTCGCTTGAGTAAAGACATTGAGTATTAGTCTTAGTGCCGGTATTACTGAAGTATCAAGTAAAGATTATAAAGATCAGATTATAGCTTATTTGAAAACAAACAATCAATATTATGGTTCAGATTATAATAATTTTGGTTTAGATCAATGGCAGTATATGAGTTTGGGTAATAGGGCTGGGTACATTGGTGAAGTTACTTATTTTATCAACAATGCCTTTGCGGATTTCAATTCGACAAAAGAATGAAAGTTAATTAAGTTCTAGGCACAGACATTGACATCATATACCATTAAACTATTAGGGTGATATATATTTTTATAATCTGACCGCTTTCTATGGACCAGATATTGGCTATCGCAAGAGATATTACTACATTACTTATGCCCTTATTTCTAATTGGAATGTGCATAATTGTTGTGTATCTTATTGCCCTCTTGATGAAGATCAATAAAGTTGCTGAACATGTTCAAGAGACAACGTTTATGGTAAATAATGTTGTTCGCAGTAGTCTTTTCACAGTGACTTCGTTTCTCGCTTGATTGTTTGAAAACAAGAAAAAATAATAGTATATGTCTTTCTTCAAAAGACGGGATCCTTGCATTCTTAGCTGCTCTTTAAATGAGCCGTACAGATGACAAGCACCCGTTTTTTTGCAAACAAAAAGACTGGGGATCGAACCCAGACCAACGGCTTCGGAGACCGTTATGCTAACCATTAACACCATCTTTTTGTATGGCTAGAACTCTAATGAATTTCTCGTGATACTCAACACTAATTGTACAATAGCCAATGAACTCAAGGCAAGAAATATACCTGCAAGTGCATAGATGACGATGTTTTGTGCTTTTTTTTGTTTGTTTGGTTCTCAAAAGGCAGTGGCATACATAATGCCGGCCCAGATAATAATAGGGACAGAAATGGCAATGGTTATTCTTAATATGAGTTTTGTGAATCTAATAAGGTAAGGTTCTTTAAATTCAGTAGTTCCACCAATGTTTACTTCAAGTGTCTTATTGAATACTTGTCATCCTACTGCGTCTTTATCGTTTCCAGGGTTGATTACGGTATCATATGTCTTTGCTTCGTCAAATGCTTGGTTGAGGAGATCGTTGTTGGCATATAGTGGTGCGATATTGAGGATGGCAAAAAAGGATATAATGAAAAAACTTATAAAAAACCTATAGAGTTGAGATCATGCCAAACGCAATTGAGGCATTTAGAGGATAAGAGAGAAATAAAGTGTAAGTGGTTAGGTAATCTTGGAAATCAATTCATCGGCCTGAGCCGTATCTTGTTGGGCAGCAGCGGCTTCTTCTTCTTTTGTTTTTTGCACTCATAAATTCTGATTCACTTGTTGTCGTTTCATAAGATATTTTTTTTTCACTTCTACGTTGTCTTTATCAAACTTTTGTTGTATCTCTGAAAGTTTTGCTTTCTCTCTAGTGAGAATATCATTAAGTCTGGCAATTTGCTCATCATTCATAAGAGGTAACAATGCAAACCAAGAAGTTTTTTCTTGTACTGTATCAATGCTTTTGGAATTGATGATCAATGCAATAAGATCAGGCATATTCTGTACGAAATTCACTGGAATGTCGTACTTTGAGGCCTCTTCCCACACTTCTTCGGGGAGATACTTCTTGATATAATCTATAAGCTGAGCATTCATCTGAGTGATATTGAAGAAGGTAAAATTAAGAATATATAATGTTGGCTTGATTCTCTTTCCAAAACTTTTTTTGATGTTCACTCCCTATGATATCCAAAATTATTTCTGTGTCAAATTTATCCACCCTTAATAAAGTTTTATCATTCGGATCTGTTGTCAGTATAATTCAGGGTTTAAGTTGCCTCAGACTATAAAATATATACTTTTTTATACCTTGCATATCTGGCGAAAATGCTAAATACTCTCCGATTTTGATCGGTTTACTGAGTTGACTTGCTGCTAAACCTGTTTCTTCTTTGATTTCCCTGAAGAGTGTTTCAAGTTCTGTTTCTCCAGTTTCCATATTTCCTTTGGGGAAGCCTCGTATATGACGATTGTTCTCAACTAATATAACTTTATCATCACTATCTATTATAACTCCGCCCACTGTTGTTCATACGACCGTAACTGTTTGAGAAGGAGATAGATCTGTTAAAAGCGTCTCTGCTTCTATATCGTCTTTGAGTACTTTAGTACTATATTGATTGTCTATTTCTGCAAGTTTTTTCCCGGCCTGGCGAATTGCTTTTTTTTGTTGACGCAAAACCCGTGCTGGCGTTCCAGAATTGCCTCAACTATATGATCACATACTGTCGCTCATTGTTGATATGCTGTATAATCAGATTATCTAAATAATGTGTAGATCAATTACTGTTGTTTATGTAAACTGGCACAAGATGCCTTAAGAAGCTAGGTATCTTGTTATTTATCAGACGTTTACTGATAGGTTTGTTTTTATAGGTATCATGTTTTAGATCAATTAGTCTGTCACACTTATTGTATTGTAATCGGAAGCGTAGAGCTTGTCAAGCATCAAACTTCTTGTTCGGGAGATAAAGATAGATTTGTCCATTGTTTATAGAAAGTATCCATTTTCATAGTGTTTTATGTCCTGATTGTTTTGTTGTACTAAATTCACTCAACTCCTTGAGGTACGAGGCTTTTATGTCAGAATATTCTCCAATGCCTTTGAGAAGATAAATAATGTCCTCAATACTTGGTCTTCACTCTAGTTGATAGAGATAATCCATTCAAAAGTACTCGGGCATTGAGATTTTTTTTACTTTTGGAGGAACTACAATTTGTTGGTCGAATAACACTGCGTACCAACGTCTTATCCCATCCCAAATATTGGGCTCCGCTAGATAGTGATTAAAAAGCTCAAACATATCTTGGTATACCATGGCTGAAACAGTGCTTTTTATCTCCATTCGTCGAGATACCAAGGGCACTATATTGTTTCTCTCCAGCGATTTTATAATACTTATTCTTATGGCATTTCTTCTGCTCGTACTAGGATCGTTATTACTTGGATCACTAAAGTAATGTAGTGTGTTTGTTTCACAATATTGCGTAATAACATGTTTTGGTATGTGCAATAGTGGTCTTAAGATCGTGTGAATCATCTTTGTAAGATATTTTTTTTTATCAATAGCTTGCATGTTCATGAGTCATGTTGTTCAGCATCCTCTTTCACAGTTCATAATTGTGGTTTCCAATCTGTCACTGAGATTATGTCCAAGAATGAGTGTTTGAGACTTGCATTGTTCCAGGGTTTGTTGGAAGAAATCATGTCTTGCTTGCCTAAGATGGCTTTCCGTGTGGTTTCTCCCAGTATATGCTCATATAACGACATTTTTATAATGAGATTGTATATAATCTGATTCTTGTGCAGATTCTAAGCGTATGCCATGATTGAAATGTGCTAAATATATATTGTTTATGTTTCGTCTTTTTTCTTCGTAGTATTCTTTGATCACATAGTAGGTCGCGACACTATCGGGTCATCACGAAAATCATAAGACTACTACTTTGTTTTCTAGTCACTCAAGATAATTAATAATGTTTTGTGTAAGATGCAGGGACTGAGTTTTTGTGGGATCGGACATTGAGACTATTTTTTGAAATACCTATTGATGAGTTCCATTGCAGAAAGTGTGTCAGTCGCAATGTGTTTGCCTGTAGATCAGGTTATAGCTTGTGCTTGTACAGAAGTATAGTTTTCATCTACTTTGATTATTTCTCATTCAAACATGAGTTGCAATGTTTTAATAAACTGATTGATCTTTTCTTGTATCAATTCATTTTTAGGAAAACCTATAAGGATAGTCTCTATGTTGTGTTGAGCAATGATTCCCATCAATTTAAACCGTAAATCTCCATCATTTTCTAAGTTGCCAATAGGCATGGGCACCTTGTTGATCGCACTTGCTAGACCAATAGTTTTGGTTCCATAATCAATACTCAGTATTTTTGACATATTTGTACAGCAGTCATTAAAAGTTTACTGAGAAAGTTATTGAATTATGCTTGTAATACAAGCTAACTATATTATTTTATAGCTTGATTTATATCGTCAGGACGTTTATGAATAGGACGCTTATTGCAGACCTTGCAAGCCATTTTGGAGAGCAAATAGAATTACAGGGTTTTTTACATGATTTTAGAAATCTTGGTAAAATTGCTTTTTTGATACTCAGAGATAGAACTGGTTTGTGTCAGATTATTTTAGATAATCCAGATGAAATCGCGAAGCTTGAAGGATGCTATACCGGTACTATTTTACATGTAACTGGGATCCCTATCAGTGCTCCAAACAATAAGAAGTTTGGTAAGGAACTGCAGTCAGCAACCTTACAAGTCATCAATCCAGTTCACCATGTCCATGGTATTGATATCAGTAAAGATGTCCTAGATGTGGAGATGGATACCATGATTGATAACAGAGTGGTAACTTTGAGACACCCTAGACAACAAGCAATTTTCAAAACTGCTGCATCGGTGGAAAAACAAATGAGGGCGTTTTTTGATGCAAATGGCTTTACTCAAATCAATTCTCCAAAACTTATTGGTTTTCCTACAGAAGGATGAGCTGAAGTGTTTGAATTAGACTATTTTGAGAAAAAGGCATACCTGGCACAAAGCCCACAATTTTACAAACAAATGATGGTTCCAGTATTTGAAAGAGTATATGAAATTGGTAAAGCATATAGAGCAGAAAAGAGCAACAGTTCGAGGCATGTGACTGAGGTATTGATGCTAGATGTGGAGATGTGATTCATAGATTTTGAGTACCTTCTTACGTTTATCAATGGATTTCTAAAGACAATTATTGAAAAAACCTGGGAAGAGGCTGGTGTCTATTTGGAATTACTTGGTGCAACAAAACCGCTTTTACCAGAAAGGCTTCCTAGGATTACTGTCAAGGAGCTTCATGAACTTATGTTCAAAGAAACCGGTGAAGATTATAGAAGTGAAGGCGATTTAGTGGCCTCAGAAGAGAAGTTTATATGTGAATATAGTGCAAAAAATCGATGATCTGATGCGGTAATCGTTACAGATTTCCCGTGGTCTGAGGCAAAGTTTTATCATATACAAAAAGAAGATGATCCAGAAATCGCCTTGAGATCTGATCTTTTGTTCCGTGGGGTAGAAATAGCAACGGTGCCTATGAGACAAACCAATTATGATAAACTAGTACAGCAAATTGTAGATAGATGATATGATCCTACTAATCCTGGTTTAACAGACTATTTGGACGCATTCAAATATGGTATGCCTTCAGAAGGATGATTTGGCTTCGGAATTTCAAGATTAGTACAAAAAATAATCTGATTATCTAATGTCAAAGAAGCAGATCTCTTTCCAAGAGATAGAAATAGACTGACACCATAATTGATCATGATAATCCTCTATTATATTGTGGATATCCCAAACTTCCTTTGGGATTTTTTTATGAAACAGATATAGACACATATATCATGGTAAGTGTCAACAAGTAACCATTATAAAAGTAGTATTTGTGTTCTATGCAAGGGGATTGAGGTTTGAAAGTCATAATAAAATAGGTATATGGTATGTAAATTAGTAAAACTCTGGTTATTTCATTATATGAGTAGCTATGATTGCTTTTAAATTGTTATATAATTTGTGTTATGACGTTTCCCAAAAGATTTGATTTTTCTAGAGAGCAAGAAATCTACAAAAATAGTGTGAAGAAAGGTTATTTTAAGCCAGAGATAAATGCTCATAAATCTTGAGGAGAAACTTTCGTGGTTCCTATCCCTCCACCAAATGTTACTGGTCAGTTGCATATAGGACATGGACTCATGGCAACTATAGAAGATGTAGTTTGCAGATATCAAAGAATGAAAGGGAAAGAAGTATTATGGATTCCTGGTACTGACCATGCGGGTATATCTACGCAGGTGCAGGTTGAGAAAAAACTTAAACAAGAATCTGGTCAAACAAGACATGATTTGGGTAGAGTGCCATTTCTCAATGAAGTTTGGGATTTTGCAAGTCACTATCGTCAGACTATTTTAGACCAATTTAAATTATTGGGCTGTAGTGTAGATTGGGATAGAGAACAATTCACGCTTTCCGAAAGGCTCAGTAGGGCAGTAAGGAAGTCATTTAAGAATCTTCATAATCAGGGTAAGATATATTTGGGTTATCGTATTACTAACTGGTGTAATAGATGCCAGACGGTTTTGAGTGATGCGGAAGTGGAAATGACACCTAGTAAATCAAATTTGTATCAGATCAGATATTTTCTTATTGGCGGCAAAAATAACCATTTGGATGTATACACCACGAGACCAGAAACTATTCCTGCTGATGTTGCTCTTGCGGTTCATCCAGCTGATAAAAGATATAAGGGCATAGTAGGAAAAGAAGTTATGGTTCCTTTTGTGAATCGTAAAATACCTATTATTGCTGATGAGTCTGTAGATATGGCTTTTGGTTCTGGAGTTTTGAAAATCACACCAACTCATGATCAGACTGATTTTGAGATTGGTAGTAGACATAATTTACCGAACGATATTTTCGCGATAGATAAGCAAGGAAAGTGGTCGGGTATGGTACCTGAATTTGGTGGCATGGAAGTAGAGAAATTTTTTGATAATTATATTCTGAGACTCCAGGAAATTGGTAATTTGATGAGTATACAAGAGCACGAAAATAACACGCCGCATTGTGAAAGATGTGCAACGAGAGTAGAGCCCTTAGCAAGTGAACAGCGGTTTGTGGACGTAAAAGATTATGCTGAAAGAACTTTGGAAGTTATAGATAATCAGACTATACGTGTTTATCCTGAGAGATTTCAGGTTATGTTTCATAATCGATTGGACAATGTGAAACCACGATGTATTAGCAGACAGCTATGGTGGTGACACAGAGTGCCAGTGTGGCAAAATGAACAAGGAGAAGCGGTTTGTATTGATGAAGATTATATCATTGAACGTAGTCAGGAACAGAAGCATACTGGTAAAAATATCTTGAGTCTGATTATTTTTAATCTTATTGCCGACAACAGGCTAAACGAGCAATTTGAACTGCATGATCTTTTGGAAGCATTGCTCAAACAGTGTTTAGTAAAGCACGATTGATTGACTTACGAATTATATCTTTCCATCTATGAAGTTAAGTTCGCTGGAAATAGTACTTTTGAGAAGGAGGTTGAAGAATTGAGAAAGTGTATGACTATCCTGAAGGCAAACAATGTAGATGAATATGCTGTAGATGAGTTACTTGAGATGTTGAAGTCTTCTTATGGTATCACTACCCAAAAAAACTGTTTCTGTTTCAATCGAGAAGGTGTTACTGGATATGCATCTCTTAAACAAAACACAGATGTATTGGATACACGATTCTCCAGCGGTTTACGACCTTTTAGTACGTTGGGATGGCCAGAGAAAACAACGGATCTTGATAAGTATTTTCCTGCTACCTTGCTCAATACCGCTAATGATATCTTATTCCCATGGGTTTGTAGGATGATAATGATGAGTTTTGCGAACCTGGGTGCCATACCTTTTTCGCACGTCTATTTCCATGGCCTTATACGCGATGAAAAAGGTGCTAAAATGAGTAAGTCAAAAGGGAATGTTATTGATCCCTTGGATCTCATTAATAAATACGGTACTGATGCCCTCAGATTATCTCTTATAGCAAATAATCCCGCAGGCAATGATATGAATTATAGTGAAACCAGAGCTGATTATTATTCTAGATTTGTTACAAAGTTATGGAATGCGAGTAGATATGTTTGGATGAATACTATTGGGGAAACGGAGTGAGGAGAACAGCCCGCTCGTCTTGATCTAGAAGTATTGAGGCAATATATAAAAGATAATCAGGATAAGCTGAATGATTTTGATAGACGAATACTCAATGGAGTAGATGAACTGATTATCAATACGGATAGGCAGTTTGATGCTTATACTTTCCCACAAAGTGCTGATGAAATTGTGAAATTTATATGGAATAATTTCTGTGATCGATATATAGAAATCGCCAAGATCCAGAAAAATGATTTTACTGATAAGATATTGTTGTATGTTATTGGAACTATGCTAAAATTGCTCCATCCTTTTGCTCCTTTTGTAACTGAAGAGTTGCGGTCAGTAATGTGATATGGGGAGGGATTGTGTATAGCTTCTTTCCCTATGCCAATGGAAGTTGGTACTATGAATACGCAGACTAAGTTGTTTATTGAGCTTATTTCAGAGTTCAGGAACCTCAAACATGAATGTGGTATTAAGCCAAATGAGAAAATTACGGCTCTCATCAAAGCTAATACGAATATCGCAAATATGATCAAACAATATGAAGCTATGTTCCGTAAAATAGTCATGTGTGAGGAGCTTATTGTGATTCCCGTTACCCATGAATTACCTATGGATTATACAACCAAAATTGTCTTTGATATCACCATCGGTATCAAAACTATTCAGGCTATAGATATCAAGGTGCAAGTGGCAAAATTGGAAGAACAGTTTGCTATGGAAAGTAAGTTTGTTGTTGATCTACAGTCATTGCTGGTATCAGAATGATTTTTGAAGTCCGCACCAGAGCCGGTTAGGCAGGCAAAACAAGATAAACTTGAAGAGGTAAAGGCAAAACTTAAGCAGATAGAGTTAGAATTACAGAGATTGAAATATATGGGATAATCTGAAAAAAGTATACTTTTGGCCCGCTCGACTGTCAACACAGGAGCGGGCTTTGTTTAATGAAAGATTTGCCAATAGGGTGATGCGTGGAGCCGACTCCACGGGTGATCCTCGTGAAATAGTTTGCCATACAGATATTCGGATATGTAATTCTCTATATAAGAGAACAAACATCCATTGAATAACCAGCGACTAAGTACCCATGTCACAAAGGGTAGTACGAATATTAGCAAAGAATAGCTTTTACCACGAACAGTCCGCCATGCATTTATAACCGTCCCAGTGTTCAAAATTATTATGAACAAGATAAGGTGTACTGTCATGGATACGCTTTTCGCTGTTTCGAAATCCATACTCATTAGTTTTTTTGTTCCTGTCGGAACATTCGCCAATAGGGTGATTTGTGCAGCCGAGACCACGGATAATCTTCGTGGAAGAGCCGTCCCTCTCCAAACTTTTTCTCTGAATAGAAGTTTTCAAGGTAGCAAAACAAGCAACCATTGAAAAA
>CAZLWR010000006.1:18931-39118 GCA_964563595.1 uncultured Candidatus Peribacteria bacterium
TTTGCTTCCGGGTCTGTTTTGTTGGTGTGTGGATTGCTGCAGTTTGGGGTATTGATGATATTTAAGTTGGTGAAATACGCACTGATTTTATCGTGTGTGTCGATATCGGTACTTGAAACAGTATAGACTATAGCTTTGCTCATCCAACTTGCTACCTTTGGTGTGACAAGATATCCTGCACTGCTTCTACCATCAACTGTTTTACTTGGTCATACAACTCTCAACTGCGTTGTATCTAGTCTGTAAGTAGCAAAGATACTATCTGGTAATTCGAATGTGAGCTCCGGTCATACATACATTTCTGATTTGATCATAGTTGGCACTGTATTACTAGTAAGTTGTTGTGCTTTGATTAAAGGACTTGTGTTATTGGAGATGTTCAATATTGGTCAAATATATCTTACATTACCAAATCTCAATGAACCAGGCAAATTGAGATTAGTTTGATTGTCCGATACGGGATTACCAAGTTTATCGACAATTGTTTGAGAAAACTTATTGTTTTTTTCGTAATCACATTCCTTTGTTACCTTTTGGTAATTGTCTCCTAGTTTCTTGATCTGTTGTAAAGATATACCGCCTCATGAGCATCTTTTAGCAATACTAATGTTTACTTCGGGAACCAGTTTAATAAGTATTGCTCCATCGCTAGATTGTTGCAGTATGGTGCCGTCCGTTTGAATGGTTTTTGGTAAATTTGGATCAGTACAAAGATCAAACAAACATATCTTATCCATATTACTGTAAAACTGTGCTCCCTCAAGGGTTTTAATATTAATATACTGTAACACGTAGTCATTATTTATTCTACCAAGAATATAGTAGGTATTTAATCATGGTTTTATGGTATTTTTTTTATTATCCAATGCAAAAGACCATGTTTGACCTGCAATACTTACTGGTTCTACCAAATAAATGCCATCTTTATTGCTTCAGATTATATATACTTTTGAAATATCTGAACTGATGCTCCCTGAAATAGTCAAAGTAGGTGCCACCGTTCACGCTATAGAGTGCACCTGTATCTTGTCGAAACCAGTCATTACTATATTATCTGTGTCTAGGTAGGTATTAACGGCGTTACTATCCTTTAATAATGAAAGTGCTTTTTGAAACTGTTCTATGTAGTCACTAGGGTAGCTATCGCCCGTCTGAGTCCCCGTCAGTAAACTCCCAGATAGAACATTTCCACTTATTGAACTTCCGCTCTCTCAAAACCAATAATCTCCCACGGTCGGTATATTCCCAGTTCAGGTATCGTCATTGTTGGAGTTGTTATCAGAACTATAGAAAACAAAATATATTACTAAGGTGACGATAACTCCCAATACGAGTCATACGAACATATAAAGAATTTGATAAGAAAGTTGTTTCTTGAGTAGGGAACTAGTTTGCATGTCGGAGTATAATAGGGTAAAAATTAGTATAGGATGTGATTGTATTGCACTATAACTAAATTATCTTGGAGATAGATTATTCTTTCGTATTTGCAAGATGACTTTTCAATCATTTAAGCCTCAAGATCACTTTTTTAAGAGAGCGAAAGAACAACAATTTGTCGCAAGATCAATCTATAAGTTGCAGGAAATTGATCAAAAGTATAGGCTTCTTGATAAGTCAGTGCATAAGGTACTTGATGTTGGTTGTAGCCCCGGAAGTTGGTTGCAGTATGTGCATCAGAGAGTGGGTAATAACAAATGATTTCAAGCGATTGGCTTGGATATACAGCAAGTAAAAGT
This sequence comes from uncultured Candidatus Peribacteria bacterium, assembly GCA_964563595.1. Lineage (GTDB taxonomy): Bacteria > Patescibacteriota > Gracilibacteria > Absconditabacterales > Absconditicoccaceae > CALMFT01. Next base: position 20,671 of record CAZLWR010000006.1, read on the forward strand.
TAATTTACCATGAATTCTTACCTACGTGGTGGATGCTACCGATCAAACTGCTTGTAGTGCTATTATAAAAGATAATCAGATAGAGCACTTTGATGTTATACTTTCTGATCTAGCACCTAATACAATAGGTTTTAAGGAAATTGACGCAATGAGATGTATCGGAGTGCTTGAATGAACTTTGCGACTCTATCAAACTTATCTCAAACCCCAGGGCAAGTTTGCTATGAAAATATTTATGTGACCTGGTTTTGAGGAATTTGTAGCACAATGTAAAAAGATATGGGGCGCTACCAACATCAAGCTTTTTAAACCAAAAGCCTGTAGAGATATCAGTAAGGAAATCTATATAGTGAAGTGGAGATAGAACTTCATGAAGACGCAAAAGTTGACTTATAAAGCACATAGAGTATAATAAAGCCGCCATAAAGTGATATTTTAGATTTGTCGTTATTGTTTGGATGAAAAAAATTTCTAGACCCAGGGCGTCTATCCTCATCGTGACTCTTTTCCTACTGATCATTACATGACTGATCGGGGTTATTGTAATGGCTTATATTAGGAGTATGCTAGCGTTTACTAATACTTTTCATGATTATCAAAGAGCTTTTTATCTTGCAAACGCTGGTCTGGAGTTGCAGCTTGTGAAAGCTAGGAATCATGGTTTTGGGTACGAAGATGAGATTTTATCAGGCAGTAAAACCATAGCTAATAATATTGAATGCGAAACAAGAAGATGCGGTTTTGTTGCTAGCTTAAAAACAAAAAGCTATGTGACTTCGCAGACTGAGGAAATAACGAGTAATGTAATTAGCTGTAGCACTATCGGCTATACGACAAATTCCAATAAGCTTATTTCTAGTCTTTACCTTTTTGAAGATGAGAAGAATAGAGACGATCAAGACGAAGGAGAATTGGTTTCGGACAGAAAGCTTATAAAGATCAAAAATACGAATATTGTGATCAGGATACAATGATTGAGTTCTTACAGGCTTGCATTGCAGGCAAGTGATGCAGAGGGCGGTGTTAGTAACTTTGATAAAATAGTTGACTTGAGTACTGATAGTGTGGATCTGATTGATTATCAAGCGGACTTTTTTACGCAAATTCCTGATGATCATCAAGTAAGAGTTAAGATCATAAATGACCTTAAACAAGAGGGTACTGTTTGTTTTGAGGTAAAGCCTTGATGAGAAAAAATACCCTGATTTCATCAGCTTATCAATAGTATTGGGTATTTCAATAATACTACTGTAAGACTTCAGGCTGTACAGACAAATATTCCAGGAGACGAGCAAGATCTAGCATGATGAAACGTTTAGTATTTCATATAGACATTTTCTTGCGTTATTCTCAACTTATCCTTATAATAAGGCATTGATTACAATATGATTGTACCGATGTCTTTTTCTCTATCTAGCATTATTCCTTATGTTATCAAGTTTCTCTTTAGCTTGGGTTTCGTGTTATTTTTGGTCTTGGTGGCAAAGTTGGTATCAAAAAGGGTGAGTTACTCTGTGCATAACAATGATCTAGAAAACACTGCTTATAGTGAAAGATTGGCAGAAATGATGGGTGGTGTCACCTATTGGGGTATGATTACTTTTGCGGTTATGGTATTTTTCCAAATGATGGGTATCAATATTTGATTTTTGATAACCTGATTGACGTTTTGAATCGGTTTTGCGATAAAAGAAATCTTAGGAAATATGTTTGCAGGTATCATGATTATGACTAATAAGAAATTTGCTATTGGTGATATTGTGCAGTTTCAAGGTTGATTGGATTACTTCGGTAAAATTACTGAGATTAATATTCGTTATACCGTCATACAGACCTTTGATCACAGAAAAGTTATTGTTCCAAATATTATACTTGTTAGTAATTTTGTAAAAACCTTTAGTACTGAAGAGGTGATAAAAGTTGATGTCAGTATAGATGTAGGTTTCCAGGACGATCCAGCAAATGTTTGTGACCTTATCAAAGAATTCCTAGGGACCAAGCCTTATATTGTTCAGAAAGAAAGCATTAAAGTCATTGTTTCGGGAGTGTTTCATTCCGGTTATAGTTTGAAGATGTTTTTCTACATTAAACCATTAGGAAAATTCGGCCTTTTAAAGGCAAAATCTGATATAAAGAAAGAATTATTGACCTTATTCGATAAGTACGGATGGACCTATCCTCGAGATCATATCGCCATCACTACTGATAGGGCTGATAAATGAGTCCTAAGCACTATGCTGTATGCTTTGGGGAAGGTTTAAGATACCCTCTTTTCCGCTCATCCCGTGTTATTGTTTTTTTTCCTTCTGGTTTCAGAAAGAGTTGGGTTACTGCGGGATTTAGATTATGTTTATTATCTACTAATAATGCAGATTTTGTATTCTCGTATTTTTTCAGGTCAACCTCCAAGCTTTCAATGATCACTCTTTTGTCTTTGTATAGAAAGTATATCTTTGGTCGTCAGTAGTAGGCATTGTATGTCCTCAGTACTTGCTCTAGGCTACTAGTAAATATATCTAGCTGTCCTTGTTCTTTTTCTATTTTCTGTGTGAAAGTTGCTTTGTTGTTATTTTGAGGCACCGCTTGTATTTCTCACTTCGCAAATTGCTCAAGTTTTGCATTCACAAAATCTGGTCAAACACTTGCAAAGATTTCATAGAGTTGGTCTGCGTGTATTCAGGGGTTCAGATCGATTTCCTTGATGGCGACAATATCTCACTCATCTAGGCCTGCACTCATTACGATGAGAGTAATGCCGGTCTTTTGATCTCCATTGAGTAGGGTAGTTTGGATGGGTGTTGCTCATCTGTACAATGGCAATAATGATCGGTGAATATTTATTGGTGCGATAGTTGGAATATCTAAAATATGCTGAGGGACTACTTTCCCATAAGCAGTTACTACAAAATAATCTGGATGCAGATTGTGCAACCATTGATGAAATTGCTCTCCTTCTCATGGCCACTGTTTACTGTTGAGTTTTAGCGTTTGAGGAGTTTGAATAAATGCATCATTCACTATTCATGTCTCTTGCATGAACTTGAGAGCAAACTTTTTAATAATACTGGGTTTCACTTCTAGGCCTCTGCCTGATGGCTGATCTGGTTGGGTGACCACTCCTACTACCTGGAATCTATCGTCTTTCCAGAGAGCTTCCAAGAAGGGAACTCAAATAGGCGCAGATGAAAAAAAAACCACACGTAAAGCTTTGGAGTCCATAACTTTTCACTTTTTTGCTTTTTCATTTTTTTCTGGTACGGGGTCGATTATTTTCTCACTTCCTGCCGTGCATTCACTTACCCTATCTATGATGGGAATAATAGATTTAAAGAATCAAAATCTTTCTAAGTATTCCAGTGCATATTGTGAACAATGCGGTTCATGTCTACATACTCTGCCTTTCAACCAAAATCTTGGTAATCACTTATCAGGAGAAAGAATAAGCTGATAAAGCTTGATGAGATGTATTGAGAGATAAGTAAATACCTTGTTTATCATTACGTTGTATGATTGCTTAATAATTGTTTAATTTAATCATCATCTCCTGCTACTTCTAGTGCTCCTTTTTGTGCTGCCACAATACAGGCATCAATCAGAGGTCAGATATTTCCTAGCATGATATAGGGCAGATTTGATCGAGACTGCTTGATACGATGATCAGTAATACGATCTTGTGGGTAGTTATAGGTTTTGATTTTTTCTGATCTTTCTCAGGTCCCCATTTGTGATCATCTTGCTGCTCTTTCTTCAGCTTGTTTTTTATCTTGTTCTATTTGATAGAGTCTGGATTTGAGCACAGATCGTGCTTTATCTTTGTTTTGAAGTTGGGATTTGGAATCACCAATAGTGACGATAGTACCAGTAGGTATATGTCTCAATCTTACTCAAGTTTGATTTTTGTTCGCATTTTGTCCTCAAGATGAGCTTGCTGCATAGGTATCCATCTCGACTTCATTTGGATTAATTTCAAAGTCTATGTCTTCCACTTCGGGCATAATTGCTACAGTAATGGTACTTGTATGTACTCTGCCTTGAGATTCTGTCTCAGGTATTCTTTGTACCCTATGCACTCAGGACTCAAACTTCATTCTACTATATACTCTTTCTCAGCTTATTTTTACTATAACTTGTTTAACTCAACCTATGTCAGACAATTGCTGTTCTATTACTTCTGATTTCCAACCCATCATATCCGCATACAGTGTATAGCATTTCCAAAGCTGTGCCGCAAATAAACCTGCTTCGTCACCTCATGCTGCTGGTCTAATCTCTAGATAAATATCTTTATCATCATTGGGGTCTTTTGGTAACATTTCTTGCGTCAAGAGTTCCTCTAATTCTTCTAGTTTCGAAGCAGATTCTGACAACTGTGTTTTTGCGAGCTCCAGCATATCGCTATCTGTCTCTGAGCTCATAATCTGCTTCGCTTCTAGACTTTCATGATATACTTTGTGATAGGTCTTTGATAAGTCATAAAGCTTTTTATCGCTATTGAGTTGACGATTTACCCTTGTTAGTTCTTTGATATTTGAAAAAATTTCTGGCTTATAGAGCTCTTCTTGTAACTTTTCATATGCTGTAATGATCTCATTACATTTTTCAATCAACATGATCTATAACCTGATTATCAATAAATAATCTATCTGCTTTGTATAGCAAGAATGCCAAAAGATAGTATCCACCTATAATGAAAATAATACTGATTGCTAGATAAGATGTAGCTAACGATCGATTATATACCACATGTAATCCTATGCCCATAATAATTCCCAAGATAACAAGATAGAGACGACTATTTTTTGGATTTAAGACATACAAATAGGTTCCATAGCCGATAATGCCTGTAAATAAGGCATGCATGACTGTATTGGTCAATAGCCTGCTTATCCCGATTCATGCAATACTAGCTCCTCGTGAGTAATAAATATACAATATATTTTCTATGATTCCAAAACCAACGCCGCACAATAGTGCATTGCTTATATAATCTGATGCTATATGCGGTCTTGGACTAAGTTGTTTTGCAACATAACTGGAACTATATTTACTGAGTTCTTCAATAGTTGCTTTGGAGACTATTCATTGTAAGGCAAAGAAATTAACAATTCACCATGATTCGGCAGCCGCTATAATTCAATAGATAAAAATACTTTTTAATCCTGCTTGTTTTTTAAATAGCTCCTTATAAAGCCATATCCAAAAATAGGCAGAGAGGATATTGATAGAAAATATAATAAGAGCTATGATGATAGTCATGAGAGTACAAGATATATCCTAATAAGTAGTAAGGCGATATACTGATTATTATGTGTATTTCTTTACTCTTCTTCTACCTCAATGGTGTCAATCGTGCTTACAAACCCCTTTCCGTACTTACTCTCCAGTGCTTTGTACATGACGTCCAAAATCTCGTCTTCTGGTGTTGTATCGGTTTTTATTTCCAGTTCTATAATGAGAGTCCTCAACTTTGCCATTTATGTCTAAGTCAGCTTATATAAATTAATTACTGTATCTTTTGTAACTCACTTTTAACTCTTTGATTAAGGGGTTCTAAAGCATTCATTTTGAGCAACGTTTTGTAGTAGAGTTGTATATTATTGGTTTCTTTGTATAGTTTTCCTAGTATTTCTATATACTCAAATTTTGTTGGTCTTAAATCTACGGCTTTTTCCATAAGTTCTATGCATTCATCTATTTTCTCTAGGTTGTATTTGATTTCCGCAAGAGTCTGGTAGTACTTTGGATTTTCTGGTTTTAATTCTTTTGCCTTACCAACTAGATATTCTGCGGCTTGGGTATCCCCTAGTTCTAGATTAATAAAGCCCAATTTGTATAAAGCTTTGTCGTCTAATTCATTGGAAAAATGAAGTTTTTTATATATGGTTTGTGCTTTTTTGAAATCTCTGTTTTCGATATATCGATCTCCAAGAAGGGTATTAAAATATTCCTCTTCTGGGAAATGGATAGTTGCTTCTACTAGTTTTTTTTCATAATCTACTCGTAATGCTCTTGTTTTTAGATTCTCAATTTCATGTTTAAGTACTTCGAAACGTGATTTTTGTTTATTGATAGTCTCTAGGTTGGTTTGCGTATTGTATATCTCGACCGTAGTTGTTGTTGATACTTGGCTAACTTCGGTAGTCTCACCCCTCTCTGCTAATGGTTGAACTTCTGTGGTTTGAATGATCACTTCGGTTGTTTCTATGACGCTGCTCACAATGCTTTCTGAATCATCATTTCCTGAGTTGTTCCTTTCTCTTTCCTCCAGCTTGTTTGCTATTTGTGCCTGGGGAGAGAGCTCTGCGTCAATATGTTGCAGTAGCTTTTGCTCAATATCGTTATTGATAAACACTTCTATCTGCTCTTCAGGTAGCTCTTCTTCTTGTTTTATGTTTGTCTTTATCTCATTTTCTCTGGCTAGAGCGGCTAGTTTTCTGCGTTCGTGCTGTTCTTCTATAAGCATTTTGAAATACTCGAAAATGTTATAGAATACGCTTCCTATGATGATGCAACCCGTAAATATCCATAGATATATTTCGTATGGTATCAATTGTGTAATAAGCTCTTTCATAAATTTAAATAATGAATAATCAGATAATTATAGGCTTATAGTGTGATAATTTTGCTAAAAAAGTCAACTGAATGTGGAATTCGAAGATTCTTTTACGGATTGCATTTTTTTTACATCTCTCGCTAAATTTACAAACTCTTCTTCGTTAAAACGATATTCTTCTCAGTCTATAAAAAATTCTCCAAATTTATAGAGATAAAGTAAAACACCGAGAGTCATTTTAACATCTCACTTACAATATTCTTTTACTTTTTTTAGAGATTCTTTATTACCCGTCCCGAGCCGGTCTTTCAGCAGGTCTGCACCTTCGGTTCCTCAGCCGGAAAGAGTTTTTTGTAATCCAACCAATGCTGTAGCGACTTTGTTCAATCCCATCCTTTTATTGGTGAGATTCCGTAGATAATAGAATAGATCTATGGATTTTGCATGTAATCTCTCGACGATCTCGTCATCATAGCCAGCATTATAGGCTGCTACTATATTATCAAATCCTATATTGTTAAATCCAACAATATATCCATCAAAATCTAGTAGAAAATCTACGTATTTCTTGATCGCTTCCTTTTCTATGTATTTAAATTGTTTATCAAAAGATGGCTCCGTATCGCATGAATTTATGGTATAACCTAATTCAAATGCTAATCCTTTTAAATTAGTGGTTGCATATAATGTTTCTATATCATATGTTATATAAGGCTTTCACATGATTGTTCTAAATCCTCCATCTTGATATTCTTTGAATAAAGTTTCTAATAAACTATCTCCTTTGGGTATTTGTTTATCACTTTTAAGCTTACTGTTCAGATATTTTATCACCTCGTCATTTACTTGAAGTTCTATTTTCTCTCTCTCATCCACGAATACATAAGAAATTGTTTGGTCCGCTTGAACGCATTTAGTAAATCTAAATACGGGGTTTGTGCCATCTCGATAATAAGTTTGATTTCAAAACGTGAATTGTGACTTTAGAAAATCTTTTATATTGCCTGCGTTCTCTTGTCTAAAAATTTTTTTTAAGTTCATGAAAAAATCTCCTCCAAAGGTTTGTAAGGTGTCTCGGGTGTAACGTTTGTACAAAATAGAAACTATAAAAATAGTAAATAAACAACGCTATTTGTAGGATCGATGTCTATGAACCGGGATTGCAATCTTTCATTGCTCAGCCTGCTCATGCTTTTGTTGATATGTCTTGGTAGTCGGTTTGAGCTTTTTGTAATTGGTCCCTGATTTCGGCATTTTTTTGTTGGCTATAGATATTCATGGACTCTTGTAGGGTTGATTTTGCTTGTCCATTTACCACTTGAGTTGAGGCATCTATCCTGTTTTGTTGAGTCGCAACTGCTGTACGTGTAATGTCTTCCAGGCAGGAGTTATACTTCGTATTGAGTGCTATTGTTTTGGTTCATGCAACTGTTTTTACAACTTCAGAGTTAAAATTGAGTCCTCGTGCTAAATCACACAGTGCTAGATATTGGGCATATAATCACGTAGATCATTCATATATTCATTGATACCTTGCTTTGCTAGCATTATATACTCCATCTCGATCCCGTATCGCTTCATATTGATTTTGTAGTAATGAAGGTATAGTTCCTTCTTGTGTTGTGGTTATACTAATTGATTTTGTAACAAGCTCTTTAAACTTTAGTCAGTCATCACTACTTTTTAGTCAGATGGTTTCGGCCTCTCCTTCTAATTTCTTGAGTCCTATCCAAATAAGATGATCAAAAAAATAAGCTGATTGTGGGACGGTCTCATCGGGTCTCATGGGTGGACAATTGCTACGCATATTGGCATAGGCTTTCTCGATGTCTTCTTTGGTAAAGAATCAAAAATCTGTCATTGCGATTTCTTGCAGTTGCAAGTTACAGTCATTGCGATATTCTTCCTGTGAAAAACCCTTGATTGCAATTCGTCATGCACCGCAACAAACAAGAAGGAGAGTGTATCTTATCCAATGTTTCATGCCAGAAGTGGTTTAAAATAATGGTCAATGAGTTCAATTAGCTCGCGATAATGACTTATAGTAGCTGCTGATCTTTTGAATTCTGCATTTCCTGGCAGTCCAGTAACGTACCAAAATAAGTGTTTTCTAAATTCTATAAGACTGTACCATTTGCCGTTTTCAGAAAATACTTCTGGATTTATAGTGTTGCTTTTGATTCCCGCAATAATCTTATCGAGGTCTTCTGAAGTGGGTTGGATGAGTCTTTTATTGATACTATCAAATGAGTTTGTATGAGTAAAATACCATTCATTTGCAAGACTAAGATGTAAGTGCTTCATAGCCGTATCGTATACTTCTCATATACTTGGAGAATAACTAACTAGTGCCCATGGAGAACACATTGCTGCTTGTCCAAGCATAATTCAATCCAATAATGATAAGTATGGTAATCAATCATCTACGGATTTCAATCATCAATTTCAGATTATTTTTACATCATGCAAATTGCGTCTTATGAGTTCTTCTTTGATATTTAAAATGAAATCTCGATCCACTTCGCCTGAATGCGATTGTTTATAAGTGCGTCCATGGATAGTAATCATATGACAACAATAGGCTGACTCGATAATAAAATTAAATTGTTCTTTTTTGTCTTCGAGCGTAAGTCACGCACGAGTTTTTATAGAAAAGGGCCTGTTGATTGATTCACTGAGTTGTTTAATAATAGTGAGTGTTTGTGGACGACAGCGTAGCATACCTGAACCAGCTTCGCAAGACATGATGCGAGGGGAGGGGCAACCTATATTAAGTTCGATACCTGTGAAATCAGGATATTTTATATCAATATCTATGGCTGTTTGTAAAAGACTGTCATGGTTTCATCAGTATATTTGTGCTATAAGAGGGGACTGTCATACTGTACTAAGAAGATGTCTTGTGAGTTTTTCTGGGTTTCTAATATATCCTTCTGCGGACATAAATTCCGTGAACAAAGAAAAATTGTAGGAATCTTTGTAGCTATTTTGCTTATTATAAAAAATATCAGAGCATATTGTCCTGTAAGCGTTATTGGTAATGCCATCCATGGGGGCCAAGGCAATAATAGGATTTGGCATTATTAATATATGTTAATATCGCTAAAGTATAATATAAGGTTATTTTGTGCGAATCATTCTCTTCTTGACCTGTACATGGCCAAGTTCTTTTGCGACACTTCGTTTAATAGTTGGTAATAAGTCATAAAGATTTTTTCCTGGGCAGGAAGTGCTTCCTACGTCTGTATGTCAGACTATGCTATCTCATTGAAAATTATAAACATAAGGCAATTTACCTTTCTCGTTAAAGCCGTGATAAGTTACTTTTTGTAGGGGGTTGATCTTGTAGGTGTGCCCCAGGGCTGTTAGAAGTTTTATAAGAGCCTGTACTTGTTCTTTTGTGGGTAGTTCCTTATCAAAATTTCCTAATAAGCTGATTCAGATCGAATCGGTGTTATTCCAAACTGCATGTGCAGCAACGACATCTGCACCTCAGTATCTTCATTCAAATATCGTACCTGAGGGTCATATAAGATAGTTGTATCCTATGTCTCCCCGTCATCTTCCAAATGTATGGAATTTGTATATTTCTTCTACGACCTTTCTTTCTTTTTCTATACTATCCAATCCTGAGTTTGATTCTGCTGTGTGATGTACAACTATCTTTTGCTTACTGTATTTATAACTGAGGGGTCGTTTCAACCAAGATCATTGAGCACTTTGTTCGACAACCTTGTTTATATGAAACTCTTTTGGAAAGGCTTTGATAATGTAATTCTCTGCTATTTGAAACTTCTTTTGATACTCTGTTTGCTTGCTGGGCTTGTATTCCACGGTATCAGATGCAATTGATTTGGGCACATATACTCTTCGTGATTCATCTGCTCCTCGATTTTTACGAGTGACTATAGATAGGTTATCCAAGAGATAATTTGCTGATGTATATAACGTACTAAGGGCACTAGTTACGATTATGACACCCACCAAAGAGTATAATTTTTTCCTGTTCATGTGTTTATTGAGAAGTAATATTGGTAACGAATAACTATCTAGAGCCCTATTTCAATTTCTTTGATTACTCGGTTTGACAATCTTATATGATTTCTTTCCGATTGAAGTGCTAACCTATTAACAAGCAAATGACTACTTATGTCAATAAGATAGATTACTTATTTCCAAATGAGAATTGTCTTGATTGGCCTAATGGGTGATTTTGTCTGCTTATCTTGTATTCCTAGGATTCCTGATTATCATAGGCCTAGCTAAATGCTATATAGGTCACTCCACACGGTCCTTGCGTTTGGTTACTCGATAGGTTTCTATCAAACTAATTGTATAAGTCTGCTTACTAAAGCTGACGTACAATGTAGTCATGGAAGGGGGAATTACTCTATACGGATCCCTGAAAGTATGTAATAGAATCAACTTACGTACTTCCAGGGGCTTGTATTTACAAGTTCGTGCCCCCTCCCGTGACAGAATCACGGGTAGTAAGTATTTCTTACTGCCTTTTCTTTTTTTGTCAAAATAATATACTTAACAATAGATGAGCTACTATTGCAACTGTTTTATAAATCAATATGTGCAGTACAGTTTATTTTTATGTTGTTGAGCTTATATATATGTTCAAGAAATATTTACTGATACGACTTTGACTTTTTTTTATCCTTGCAGGATTATTAGTTCAGTGACTGACTCTAAGGGTAACTAATAGTTCTATTTACGATAACAATAATGTCCTGACACAAAAGGGCTATAGCAACTTCCGATCTAATAGTCAAGATTCTTATAGTTATATTATAGACTTAAAGGTCAATGCTAGTACCAATAGAACCCTGCAGGTATATCCCAACGATTGCATCCTTTCTTTGGAGATAAATAATGTTGATTATATTTTTGATGCGAACACTAATACTTGTGACACTTGGTTTGGAGTTACTATGAAATTAAACAATTACTTAAAGCTCTGATCTAATACCCTCAATTTTAAGATAAAACAAAACGGTAAAGGTAATACTTTTGTTATTAAGCCATCTATACATGATTTTATCAGACAAATAAGTATTTGTTCATTGCTTATCGGGTTTTTCTGCGTACTGCTTTACTTATATAAAAAGCATTTTACCTTTAGCTCTCCTAGGGCGAGCATTGTTTTTTTTGCTCTTATCGCAGCTGCTTATTTTTTGTGATCTCGGTATATTTATGGTATTGATTATTTTCAGTGGACCCATGATTTAATAGGGCACTTGGATCATTTGAGAGTGATATTGAGAGGGGATTGGTTGCCACGTGCTAACTTATGCCGAGAGTGTTACCACCCACCGCTATTCTACTGGGCTATGGCTATCTGCCATGAGATAGCACATTGGTTTTCTTGGATAGACCCTATGGAATTTGTAAGGGTTGTCACTTACTTTTTATTTCATCTGGGTATTGTATTTGCAGTCAGGTTATTATATCATATTTTCTATAAAACAAATGCCTTTGCATTTTGGTTGAGCCTCTTATTGCTTTTGTTTCGGCCTACTAATTTTATTTATGGTGGGAGAGTGATGAATGATGTCGGCTTTTATGCTACTTCTTTTTTCTTCCTCTATTTTGCCTATCAATTTTATAACAATATCTACAGTAAAAGGTATTTAGTGTACGCGTTATTTGCTTTCTGAGTGGGCTTGCTTACTAAATCAAACACGATTATATGGCTTCCTTTGATTGGGCTCCCATTTGCGATCCATTATTTTTCATCAACCAGCATAAGGGAACATGTTAGCAGTTTGAGAAAACAATATACGGTTCTGGGTATTTGATTATTGATCATAATCTGATCATTGACACTGGTGAATATATTAAAATCAAATGCTGGGATAGTTGGGAACGCTGACAGACTTACTAATGAATTATCTGTTAAACATATTCCTTTACAGAAGACCTTTTTAGATTTTAACTATCATAAGTTTATATATAATACTAGTACCTATACTTTTAATGATAGTGGAGAAAGGGGGCTCTTTTGGAATTTCTTAGCTAAAACAATGATTACCTGAGAAATGGATGTTACTCAATCGAAGAACACTTTATTATTCCCCTATATTCATTTTCTGTTCTTGTTTTTAGCGATAACTGCAATATATTATTTCTTCAAGTCTAGAAAAGAGCAGTTGTTCTTCGTGATGGGATTCGTCATTCCCCTCATTGCTATGATGCTCTTTAGGGTCCAATACCCTTTTGGTTCTTCTATGCATTATAGATATATATTTCCTCATTTGCTGTTCTTTATTTATTTTCTAGTGCAGGGTCTGTCCTATGAAAAGTTAAGAGATCTTGAAATATTTAGTGTCATCCGTTTTGCTGTAATAGTTGTATTCCTTTTGCTTTCTATTGTATTCAGCGTACCGCCTTATTTCTAATATCTTCTTTGTTGTCTGACAGTGTCTGACAGTAATACAAAACATAGTCTTATCTATTAAATCTATACAAAATATTAAAAAAGAAATATATGTCAATCAATACTGACTGGAAAGAAGCCGTTTTTGCTCATCATTTACTTGTTAAGTGCTAACTATTAGTTATCTATTGCCCTGAAAAACGTTGCTCTCGTGAGTCTTTATTATGGCTTATAGACCTACAAAATAACATACCTATTTATATGTGTTTGGTGCTTGATCACATGTTGAGATTGAAAAAAGTAGCTCGTGCATTTATTGTATTAGCAGTATTATTTGACTTCTTGTTTGCCCCAATTGTTACACAATTGTTTGCTAGTATTGCAGAGCAGGTCCCCAAGGCTCATGCTCAGATAGCAAAGTATCAATCGCAACTTGGTTGAGACCACGGTATACAGAAATGATGATCAACCGGCTCGAATGCTGATTATTGTGTCTCAATGTGATCCAATGCTCAAGCCTGCTATGCCAAAACTGGTGATAGCATAAAATACCTTGTAGAAGTAAATCTGACCGGAGAGGATACCTTTTCTTTTGATCCTCTTACGGCTGTATGATCACAATTTACCCTTACAGACACTATAGAAGAGGGTATTTGTGATGTTGAATTGCTAAATGGAGATTATGTGGATGCCGACTCTGGCCCTAGTGGCTGCGATTGATGAGAGATGGATATCGTATTTTCTAAGGAACTATTCAAAAGTGAAAATAAGACAGTAACAAAAATCGATCCACAAAATACTACTATATTTACTCCAAAACTTATAGATGATGCGGGTTATAATACACTTGCATGCGGTGCTGATAAAGTTTACAGTAGGACTATTTGAAGTGATATAGAGGTGTTATATTTGGGCAAAAATGGTTTTTGAAATAAAAAATACGTTAGCAGCAATGGAGGTGATTTCCAAATTCAGTGAACCTATAATATACCATGAAATGCTAATGCAGTTGGTGCAAACCATGATCTTACAAAGTACTGTTATGCAGTAGAACTTCCTGGCTGATGAATTGCAAATGATTGGGAAATTAATTGTAACGATTCAGTGTACGCCACTTTGCACTTGGTGAATGGTACTCAAATTGCTTCTGTTCGTGATATTGAAGTAACGAATGGTGGTGTAGTTTGGATCGTTGCCCAAAGAGTAGGTGGGGGCTCTACTAATTATTTATGTGAAGTGGCTCAGGGTGCTACGTCTTGTACTTCTACATCGACAAGCACATCTCAAGCCGCAATATATATAAATGATGGCGGTAGTGCAGAACGAACAGACCAATGGCAATACTATGATCAATATGGTCACAGTGTATTATCTGCTCCTGAGTGTAGCGATACGAGTATTTTAGATTCTACATATCAAAATCCACCAACCTCATTCACTCCAACTGCAAAATTAGTGGCAATCGGAAATGAACTACCTGGAACTAGCGACAAGTTTGTTATTTATTCAAATCCAGATTGATTGTTTATCTATCCTTGGCTTACTACTGTTTGAGCAGTTGCTAAGTATCAAATCAAAGGAACTGTTGATGATGGGTTTGTATTATGATGATTCGATGCATCTCAAGAGCTTGTTGGATCAAGCTATGTATTATATGGTAATGATTCTTGTAGCGGTCCAATTATTATGTCATCAGTAGTAGTTTCTGATGATATATATAATCTGCTTGTTGTAGGAATAAATGACATCTATGGACCTGATGGAGAATACTGTATAGAGTTTACTGCAAACGGTAATCAAGATTTAACGGATGCTACTGCAACAGTATACCAGCATCGTTTGAACTACTATGCAGAACTCACTGCTTCCATTGATGAAAATACTGATAAAAAACTTGTTAATAATATTATATCTGATTCAACGCTTGATGGGCTCACTCCACCTCCAGCTATTCATACCTTCTTGTTAGCAACTGGCTCATATACTTTAGAATATGCAAAAAGTGTAGAAGGTGGTGTATTGACTGGTTATAATATAGGTAGTGGCGTTAACTTTATAGTTACAGTTACAGTGACGGGTGATATTGCTACAGACCAGATTGTCACCATAGATGATGCTCTGGATACTGACTTATTGATTTGGGATGGGACTTCTGTTGCTGATGTTGTAGAGGCAACAAACTGTGAGATAGATGATGGCAGTACTATTGACGAAGGAGAATTGAGTATCAAACTAAAACCATGAATACTTACAGGTGAGGCTAACAAATGTACTTTAAAGTTGCGCAGCATATTTACTGGTTATTGATGTTTTACTAATATAGCAACAGGTACTCTTGGTGACAGCTCAGTGAGTGATTACACAACTTGAGTCACTGTGTGCACTACCTGATTAAATAACTTAAATCTAAGAAAGTATTTGGTGAAGTCTCTTTCTGGTCAAGACCCAAGAACTTTATCTTCTAGTACAACTGATGATTTTTATATCGGAGATCCCTTTATATTTGTTATTCAATATAGTGTAAGTGGCACGAATGCATTTGCTCTGAATAATATCAACCTGAAAGATGAAATAAGCTGACTTGATCTGCTTCCCAATGGTCTTACTGTCACTGGTGAACCAATTGATTTCCCTGATGGTATTGATGCTCCATTTGCTATAGGATCTTTGTCCGGATGAATGTCAGGTTATATTATATTACAATGAGTAATCTGATCTGGAACAAGTGGTACCTTTATCAACACTGTTTCTTTGGATCCTAGCATAGAAGAAAATAAAGCTTCGGCTCAGGGACAGTTTAAATCTGATAAGCCTAAATTAGAACTTACTAAGGTATTGTCGGCTGGCTTCTCCACCTCAGGTTATAATATAGGTAGTTGAGTGAGTTTTGATATAACTATCAAGAATATTGGATCCGGTGCGTTCAACGGATCTATGACTATAGAAGATACTTTCACCAATGGTTTACAACTTACTGGTTGATTAACAGTGGCTGCTGGTTGTACTTTAACGCAGCCAACTTCCTCTAGTTCTCCATTTACGTTTGATTTAGAAGCTAACTTGGCAGCAAATGCAGCTTGTACGGTAAAGGCTAATTTCATGGTAATTGCTACTGGAAGCCAAACTAATACTGGCTGCGTGAAATCTACTACAGGTTGACCAAGTGGAATGACTGGTAACTGTAGTGCGGCAACGATAACTGTTGGTTCTGGTAATAATGGCACTGGTAGTTGTACAATAACGGCTACAGCTTCGAGTGGCCAGGTTAACTTTACTTGTGGAAGTCTTACGCCTCCTAGTATTGCATGACCATTCAACTTCACTGTTGCAGCTGGTACGGTAAGTACAGGTAGTTCTGGATCATTAAATAATTCATTTGCAGGTATACTCTCTGGTGTAGGCAACAATGGTGCTCCATGAGGGGGTGTTCAGAGTATATTGGTAACTTGTGTATATACAGGTAGTAATGGTGCTGGAATGTGTGAAACAACCATTTCTCTTACTTGAGAAAATCAATCTTCGGCTTCTAGTTCTAGTAATGGTAGTCCCAACAGTAGTCCGAATAGTAGTCCAAACTCTAATCCAAATTCGTCTCCTCAGAACAGTGGTCCACCAAAACAACCGAAAGAGTGTAAAGGTGGTGCCTGTAAACCTAAGGAAGCTGGTGCTTCAAACTTTGCTCCTGGTGCAACTGTTCCCTATGATGCTGGAATAGTTAATAATGATCCGGAGGTAGATATGGAATGAATTTCATTTTGGGATGACCTTCCGGCTGGAATGAAATTATATGAACGAACGGCTTCTATTGATGGGCAAGTGAAGGCATCTTGAAGTTTTCCAGAATGAAAAGGCTGATTCGTAGATTTGACTCCTTACCTTACTAATATTGTATTGCCACCTGGCAAGACACTAGATATGCATTTGATTACTAAAGTAGATGACGATGCTAATTTCTGACAATTTGTAAATCCTGGAGGAAATCTGTTTGAATGTGATGCTGATGGTAACGCAGTTCCTATTTCTGGGGCCAATAATGGCAATCCAGGAAACAGTAGTAGTCCAAACTCTAATCCACAAAACAAATGTGGAGGATGAGCTTCCAATGCTGCTGCTCCATTTGCTCCTGTTGTTTCTAATCTTCCGGGCCCTGCTACTGGTAGTAACTCTGGCCAGATTGTACAGGATGGATCAAATTTGCAATGTAAGCCTACATTGTACGATCTTAATATTACAAAAAAGATATTGAGTGAGAAAATAGAAGTAGGAAAAACATTGAAGTTTGAGATAACAGTAAAAAATGAAGGTATGAGAACTCTGACATGATTCTCTGTGAAAGATAAATTTGTAGGACTTACAAATGTTAAATTAACTTCTACTAGCTCTGGTGTTGCTCCGGGTTACTTTTCGACTTCTAACAGTGGTGAATTTGATATACTGAGTGGCGCTTCGTTGAGCTCATGACAAACTATTGTTATCACGGTGGATTCTATATTATCTGGTACCGAATTTACCAATATGGTTCAGTGATGTAACTATAAAGACGAGTTAGATCCAGATAGTGACGCATGTAACGGTTATGATAAAGCTGAAGATGATAGTGCTGTTGTCACTGGTGGTATTACAACCGCTGCTCTTTGAGATAAAATATGGTTTGATGAAGATGGTGATGGGCTTCAAGGAAGTGGAGAAAAAGGAATTAGTGATTTGATGGTGTCATTGGTTATGTGTGATAGTGACTTAGGAATTATGTCTTGAAAGACAAATACTGACGGTATCTATGGATTTACTAATATAGTACCTGGTAAGTATAGAACAAGAATAGACCTCTCTGGACTGAAAGGCTTTACCTTGGCTCCTAGTAATGTCGGTACTGATGACAGTATTGATAGTGATGGGAAGAATATTGATGGTAAATATGCTTATAGTGAGTGTATTACGCTTAGTGGCGGTCAATCATATTTATGACATGATTTAGGTCTCACTATTGATCTTAAAAATCTATCTTGATTAACTTATTTGAGTCTTAGTAAGACATTGGTAAATACAGGTATAGCAGTTTGACAAGAATTATTATTCAAAATTACTGTTACAAATGATGGTATATTGGGAGTGACTGGTATAACAGTGAAAGATAAACGAGTTGGTCTTACTGGATTAAAGATCGGTCTAGATCCTTCTAGTTTGCAGCCTTTCGTAGCCTCTTCAACTGATCAGATTATATGGACATGAATTGCAGTCTGAGGAAAACCTTGAGGAAGCGGTAGTTTGCCGTGTAGTTGACAAGTTTGATGTCCTGCGACTCTTGGTAATACTGGAGCAAACCAATTTGTTTTCTATGTCTCTGCAATATTAAATAGTGGTGCGTTCTCAAATTATGCCCAACTTTGTAATTATAATGCAGCAAAAGATCTCAAATCTAAGCCTTGCGACAATAGTACTACACAGCCAGATGATGATCGTGTAAGTGGCTCGATTGCCCAGGGTATTGTTGGGAATCTAGTTTGGAATGA
>CAZLWR010000007.1:0-18034 GCA_964563595.1 uncultured Candidatus Peribacteria bacterium
GGTTTAGGATATAGATTTTATCATATATGTTCCCTCTGCTTTATATCCTATTTTTTCGTAGTATTTTTTTACTCATACCCCACTTATGACAGAGACTTTTTGATATCCGCAGGATTTTGCTATAGACTCAGCTAGATCCATAAGTTGTCAACCAAGACCTTGATGTTGGGTTTTATTTCCATCTGAGGAACCGATAATAGCAAGTTGCCCATAGACATGGAGTTCTCTGATAATAGCAGTGTTTTTACCTAATCATGGATATTCACTTTCTTGATCTAATATCCCCAGTTGCAACCTCGTAAATCAATAAAGATTACCAAACTCATCTTCGAAACTAATAAAACATTGTAGTCCATTTGTGGTAGGATAGGAGCGAACTATTGGAAAAACATGTTCACTTTTCAGAGTATTTCTTATTTCTCTAGATCTGGTATCTAGACAAACAAATGATCTTGCATCAGTGAGGTTGAGTTTTGTTCCCTGTGGAATGAAAGTGGTGATAGCACTTTTGTCCTCCTCCTGACGTGGCAATCCAATAGATTCCTTCTCTTCGCTTGTAATGACGGCAATGAGAGATTTGATCTGATTGTATAAATCTTCTTGATTAGCTACTTCAACCGTATTGGGATATAGTTGACTATAATGTTCTATCACTGCCATCTCGCCTTTTATGCTAAACTCCTGCGTCAGCTCGTTTTCCACCAATTGTCTGAGGTTAGTGACATAATTTGATCAGACCGTCTCTTCGGCGGGGATATCACGAATGAGTCTTTTGATTCTGGTATAGGGTGGTATGTAATTTTTCAAAACTTTCTTGATGATATATTTATTTTCTTCAAGTGTTAATGGCGTGTATTCTCAGCTTTTGTACAAATCAAACAGGGGGGTATTGGGAATCACCGCTGTTGGATAAAATTTGATTTCGTCTGGGCAAAAAGCTGGATCTTGAAAACCCAATCTGAACGTATCAATGTCTTTTTCGGTAGTTGATTGATACAGACCCGGCATAAGATGAACCGATATCTTGAAACCATAGGATCTGAGTTTAGTCATAGCGTCACGACATTGTTGGATAGTGTGTCCTCTTTTGTTAGCTTCGAGCACATCGTCAAACATGCTTTGTATGCCCATTTCTATCCTGGTGACACCTAATAGTCTTCGATATTGGCAGTTTTCATCAGTTACGTATTCGGGTCTTGTTTCAAGTGTGAGTCAGATTATTCTACATCATGCAGTTTCGTTGAGAGTGACTGATTCTTCAATACTTTTTGGAAAACTTATAGGAAGTGTTTCGAGATCAATATTATTCGTATTGTCTCCTAGTTTTCAGCTTATATATAGTTCAAAAAATTGATCAAAAGTATTACAAGCATCGTACAATCCTTTTATGAAGGAGGTTTTATATTCTTGTGGATAAACATCTCGTGTACCACCCAATACAATCATTTCTATTTTGTCGGTTTCATGCCCCGTGAGCGTGAGACTTAATAGTCTATTGAAAACCTGTTTGTAAGGATCAAAATTATTCATCAATGCTCTTTGAGCACCTGGCTCTGTATTGATGTAAGACTTGGGCATGGTAGCATCATTGGGACAGAAGATACACTCCCCGGGGCATCGAAATGGCTTGGTGAGAACTTGCACGGGAACTATACCTGATTGTGATCTGACCGCTCTTTTCCTCAACAGTAACTCCAGAGGTTTGTTTCTCTGTATGACTCATTGTTGGATTTGTTCAAAATATGTTTTAATAATCTGACTATTGCTGGGCATATGTTTGACTTCATGTGCTTGAGAAATAGATTTTCTAATACTCAATAAATCCTCTAGATTCGGATTTTCCAGAGCAATAAGTTTTTGAAGTATATCGTAAGTAACGCTATGTTCCATAACTATATAATAGTAAAATTGCTCGTAAAAACAACCACAAGGATCTTGTTATAACATATTGACATCTATATATAAGTAATCATAATGCAATTATATTTACATCTTTTTTATGATCATGACAAATACTCCAAGTACTGATAATGCGGAAAGAATTGAATTATTGACTAAGGAACTACAAGATCGCGAAGATGAGTTTAAAAGAAAGAATAATGTCTTATACGATAATTTACATCTAGATGCAGAGGTTAAATTAAGAATGATAAAAACGATACTTGACCCTATCAGTGATAGAATCAAGACAATAAAAGAAGAATTGAGACTTCTGGGAGTTGAAGTAGGAGAAGTTTTGTCGGGGGATAGTCCTTTGTAAGAGATATTTTCTAGTTTTTTGTAGAGCAGGTATTGTGGTTAAAACAATCCTGCTTTTTCTAATCAAAAATCTACATCCAATTTTTTTTCTAAAGCTTCAAGTCACTCTATGATTTCAATGCCTTGTTTCCCTGCTTTTGATACTTTGCTGGACGGATTATTTCAGATTATTAAGAGATTGGTATTTTTGGTTATATTTGGGGCGTAGTTGGCACCTTGCTTCACCAGTATTTCAATAATTTTTTCTCTAGGGATTTGAAATACGCCGCTAATGGCAAATCTGACATATTGGAGTCTTTCACTTTCTCTAGCTTGTTCTGTTCCAAAGTTATCAAATTTGAGACCATATCGGGCTAGTTGTTCAAGGAGATGCACGTTACTTGGATGCTGAACTCGATCTGTAATACTGGATATGGTTTCGGGTCATACCGAATGAATTCAGGACAGGAAGATCGTGTCTGATAAATAACCAATCAAACTTGATACTTCGAATGCTCTCACATCATTTTGATCCTCTAGTTTTGAACGTTCAGCTTCTTGTATATGATCTACAATCACTTTAGCAGTTTTCTCTCCTACTTGTGGTATACCCAAGGCATTGATAATTTTGGCGAGTTCGTTGTTTTTCGATTTCTCTAAGTATACGATAATATTATCAATTTTTTTGTCACCCATACCTGGTAGGTTTTTGACAATCATTCTCATCTGTGGCTCTTTCAGCTTATACAAATCAGTATAATTACTAATAATCTGATTATCAACCATTTGCTCTATGATTGCATCGCCTATTCCCTCTATATTCATAGCATCGCGATGTACGAAATGCTTGATTTTCTCTTTGCTACTGGCAGGACATGCTGAGTTGATACAATAAAAGCTGGTATTTCATGAAGATGCAATTTCTTTGTGGATAGATTCTTTGCACATGGGGCAATGACTTGGGAACACAACGGGTTTTTGCGATCCATCACGCAAATGAGGGATGACGCATACAATATAGGGAATGACTTCTCCAGATCTTTGGATAACAACGTGATCTCCGAGTCTAATGTCTTTTTCCTCTATAAAATCGGGATTGTGCAAAGTAACTCTCGAAATAGTAACACCTGATAGTTCTACTGGCCTTATAAAAGCAACCGGAGTCAATATCCCGGTCCTTCCTACTTGAAAATCTATGGATTGAATGACAGATGTGGCTTGCTTTGCTGGATATTTATAGGCTATAGCTCGTCTGGGATGGTGGTTTGTGTTCCCCAATAGCTCTCTTTGGTGTTGATCAGCAACTTTTATAACCAAGCCGTCAAACTCTATATCTTCATTATCCAATTGATTTTTAATAACCTGATCTAGACAGACTTCTATAACTTCTTCTATGCTGGTGCAACTACGTGAAAAAGGTGCTGGTAAAAAACCTAGTTGTTCAATATAATGTTGAGATTCCTTATTCGACATGGTATAATTTGATTTTTTAAGAATTTTTCAGTATTATTAATTTATCATGGCAAATCAACCGACTAATCACATTCTCCAGCCAACAGATATATCAGCTATCAAGCCAAATTTTGATATGCTTAAATTGATTCCCAAGTCTCAGGCAGCGGAAGATCAGATTTTGGTGTTTGACAAAAAAGATAATCAGTTACAACTGCTTACTACCAATAATGTACCTGCGAAATTAGATCAGATTATTTCTTCTTTTCAAAACAAAAACTATACAGTGGATACTTATTTCACTGATATGATTGGCTTCGAGTTGGCATTGGGACGATATGATCAAATGTTAGATTTCCAAAAACAATTAGAACTGAGAGAGGATTATAGACTGAAAGTGACTGGTAAAAAGGCTATTGAGCTAATAAAGGATACAATAAAAAATAAATCACAATTTAGTGAAGTGGATCTCATCAATGAGTTGGTAAGATTGAGTTTCCAAGCAGGTGCAAGTGATATGCATTTACAGTCTGAACAACAGGGCGTAGTATTGAGATTAAGAATAAATGGTGTTTTGGAAAATGTTGCTACTTTGACGCATGAGGAGTATATCGTGTACCTCATGAAAATAAAGTATATGAGCGGAGTGAAAATAAATATCGCGAAAACTCCTCAAGATGGTAGATTTGATTTTTGGGTATGGACTGAGGGAGATTTGATTAAAGGTAAAGAAAATCATAGACAGATAGATGCCAGAGTTTCTTTTATGCCTGGTTTAAGATGAGAGTCTATTGTTATTAGATTTTTGGATAGTTCCCAATCCATCATGACATTTAGTGACATTGGTTTTGCCCCATATCATATTCCTGTTATTGTTAGAAATCTTCAGAAAAATAGTGGCTTAATACTGATGACTGGTCCTACTGGAAGTGGTAAAACAACAACCTTATACTCTATGTTGCAATATCTCAATAATCCTGATATAAAGATTATAACACTTGAGGATCCGGTTGAGTATGAGATACCTGGCATCCAGCAGTCTCAGATACATGAAGACCAAGGTTATACCTTTGCTGAGTGAGTCAGGTCTGTCTTGAGGCATGATCCTGATGTGATACTTGTATGAGAAATTAGAGATTTGGATACGGCTAATGCGGCCATCAATGCGGCTTTAACCTGACACTTGGTTTTCAGCACCTTGCATACCAATAGTGCTTTAGAAGCGATAGGAAGATTATTAAATCTAGGTGTGAAGCCATACTTGCTTGCTCCCGCTATCAATATGATTGTAGGTCAAAGATTAATTCGTGAGCTATGACCAGATAAAGTACCAAATACAAAGTTTCAATTTCAAGGTTCTGAACTTGAAGAATCATCCACCTATGTAAAAAAGTATTTTCCTGACTTACTTCCTAGTAAGCCAACATTATTTGATCCGAATCCTGATGGCGAATGATATGCAGGAAGAGTTGCTGCTGCAGAGATATTTGAACCTAATGAAGAAACTCGCAAGTTGTTACTAGAAGGTAAGCTTGGATGAGAAATATTTGATATAATCAGAAAAACCGGTTACATGACTATGCGAGATGACGGTATTATAAAGGTATGGAATTGAATTACCACTTTGGACGAATTGAGGAGAATTATTTAATCTAAATATCAATCCAGATTTCTATTTATGAATAAGTTGCATAAAAAGCTATGCTTGATACTCATAATATCAGTACTGATGATTTGTCTTTGCCCTGAGGTGTACTTCCTCAAGCGGCTGAGATAGGCTCTGTAACCGATGTACAGCATACTGAGAATGTAGTTAATAACATATATTGGCTATTCGAACATAGCAGAATAGAGAATGCCCAAAAAGATCTTGAGATTGAAAGAGCTCTATTAGAGAAAATAAATATTGAATCTTCTGCACAACTAAATCTACTAATTGAGAATTTTCCCTATGTAGGTTATTTCCAATATACTATGAGTGATTCATACATTGAGAATCTTGTTTTTATCTTCAATAACTGAGTCGTTATGAATATGAGCTCTTTCATACCTCCAGATCTAAAGATATATAATATATATTCTGAAAAAACCAAAGTATTACTTTGAGAAAGTTACGACGCCTTTATTGAAATGTATGTATGATCTTGAGAGAAAAGTTCATGACAATGATGTTTTTATCATGCTAAGTTATGATGCGTATTCATTGATCCCGCGCTTCTTGATAAACCTTGATGATTAGCGCTTATGCTACATGAACTATGACACGCGCACGATAAGAGCGATGCTTTTAAACATTTGCATGGATGATCTACGCTGGAAGATGCTGGTTGAATATCAGCCATAATAAAGCATAAATCTCAAAGCGAAAGACTTGCAAATGCTTTTTTACTTAAGTCATTGAGACATATAGCAGATACATACCAGTGAGACATAGATATGATTGATTACATAGGCAATACTAAAGAATTTATAAAAGTGCAATTGTTATCTTACAAAGCTTGATTTCTGCTTGCTCTTATAGATTTGTTCGATTGAGATAAGCAGAAATTACAGGAAATGGATTTTGATAGACTATTTTTGAGGCCTTCCAATCCACATACAAAAAGGAAGGAAAGTAAGAAAAGAACTACCGCTTTGGACGAAGTGAGAAGGATTATTTAGTTATATTGGGATGATAATTAAAAAAGTAATGACTCGTATCATTATCATTTCTTTGACTACTAAAATTTAATACATCGCGTTCTTCTCCTTTAACATCTTCTTGTTTGATGGTGAAATGCTTATCATTAAATCTTATTAATCAATTTTCTGTCGTGAATATATCCAAGCTTGCTGGGAAAACAATTTTTGCATTAGGCGACGCACTTGTTCATTGAATAATATAGTTTGGAGCAGATACCCCTATATGTTCTAATTGCTCAGCCAGAGTAGGTGCAAGTACTTTTCCTGTAATACATGAGTATAATAGAAGCGAACCTCAGGCTAACTCTTCCATTAAGAAATCTATTTTTCATTTTTTTACTTGCTTACTGGTAAGGTAATCGAAATTACTATTTCCAATTGATTGTTCATCTCCATGTTCATGTATCATTACCATTCATAGCTCTTTCTTTCACTGTGCTATGTGCTTTCTGAAGTATCACAGTATTTTCTTGATTTCGTCCACATTGTTATACTCAAATGCGAATAAAGATCATGGACCGTAATCTTCATATTGATGAAGGGATTGTTGAAGTAGTCACCTGACTCCTGCATATCCGCTGTGTCACAAGTCTTTAGAAAAGTAGATACCTACTTTGCTACTTTGACTTTCGTTGAAAACGGTGAGTATGTCTTTTTGTATGTGGGACTTGCGTAGGGCGGATAGTGGCAGCGGCTTTGTTTCATACAGATTTGCTAAGGCGCCTATATATGCCTCATCATAATCTCCAGAGGCTTTTAACTCATATTGGTTTTGATTAAATCATGGCAATTTTGGTCGCTCTGCTTTTAAAACTATTGGTTGCATGCTTGTTCTTTTTATAATAAATTTAGACTTTTGTTATCTATTGAGCAAGGGTTTAATTTTGCGTTCATACTGTTCTACTATAAAGTCGATTGGAATAAAAACTCCTTTATCGTTCCCAGAACTCGCAAAGAGCATCCCACCGATCCCTTTATCATTGAATAATATAGAGCCAGAAGTTCATGGTTTTATAACTGGCTCTATAATTCAAAATGTATTTTTTCATAGATCCTTTTTGCCACTTGCTAGTAATGCCTGTGATCAACTGTAGACATTTCTAGTTTTAAAAATTGAAAAACAATCTCTTATTTCTTCATATACTGCTAGCTGTGAATTATCAAATGCTCCCGTGTGAAATTGTATATTTCATAAATGATCTCAGTGGTAATAGCCTAATAATTGTCAATGATTAAAGGAAACTGTTCCGATGTCCTTGAGTGACTTAATATCTTTATATTCATTTTGAATAATAATAAAACCAATATCATGTTTAACAATATCTCCTTTTGCCCTAAAAGCCTTTATAATTTGTTGTTTGCTTCTATCTGCTATACGGTATACATCCAGATTATCAAAATGAAATCCATGAGAGCATAGTGCTATAACAATCTTGTCGCCTAATTCCTCCAGCATAAAACCAAAACTTGCTCCTCATTCGCTGGCATTATGGCTGAGCACGGTAAATAAGTCTGGTATATGCTGATTATTTTTTGGATCCCTAAACTTTCTCACGAATTCATGAAACTTTGTTTTTGCAGCTTCTTCTCGTCCATGAACTTGTTTGTATAATTTAGGTATATAGAAATGGTTACTACTCATTGTATATTGACATATAAATATATGCATCTATAAGAAAAATTCTTTTCTTATCAAGAACTTTTTGCAATATCATCTCAAATAATTACACATCAGCTTATATTTCATTTTTAGAATATGTCTAAGAGTTATATTTTATAAGTTGATTTTTTGTTTATGTCCAACCAAGAAGACTTGTTCACTCCTGTTGATAAGAATATTATTAGCCAAGCAATAGAGTCTGAAATATCTCAGTCATACATAGATTATGCAATGTCTGTAATTGTTTCTCGTGCCTTGCCTGATACAAGAGACGGTATGAAGCCGGTAATAAGAAGAATATTGTATGCAATGTACGATATGAATATTACTCATAACAATAAATACGTAAAATCTGCTAGAGTAGTATGAGAAGTGATGGGTAAATATCATCCGCATGGTGATAGCTCAATCTATGAGGCTATGGTAAGACTTGCTCAGGATTTTTCATTGAGATATCCACTAGTAGATGGTCAGGGGAATTTCGGATCAATTGATGGAGACGGAGCCGCTGCATCAAGATATACCGAGGTTAAGCTTACTAAGTTAGCCGAGTCTGTTCTCGAGAATTTAGACGAAGACACCGTGGATCGAAGACCAAATTATGATAGCTCTAGAGAGGAACCAAAAGTACTTCCGACGAGATTTCCTAATCATTTGTGCAATGGTACTATGGGTATTGCGGTGGGTATGGCGACCAATATGGCTCCTCACAATCTCACTGAAGTAATTGATGCCTGTAATCTATTGATACAAAATCCCGAAGCAAGCATTGATGATATTATGGAGATTATTAAATGACCTGATTTTCCTACAGGTGGTGTTATTTTCGATACAGCAAATATTAAGCAGGTTTATACGAAGGGAAGAGGTAGTATTATTATGAGAGCGAAAACTCATATAGAGACTGGTAAAAACGGTACTTTTATTATCATTGACGGAGTGCCTTATCAAGTGATGAAAGCGGGCATCGTAGAAAAGATTGGAGAATTGGTGGCAGAAAGAAAAATTGAGTGAATTGCTGATATTATAGACGAATCCGCAAAGACCAATATTAGAGTGAGCATTGAACTGAAAAAATGATATGATCCTGGAGAGATTTTATTACAATTATATAAATATACAAATCTACAAACTACTTTTTCTGTGAACAATGTTACCTTGGTTGAAGAAGGTTTACAACCAAGGACTTTGAATATTAAAGATCTTTTGCAGGAATTCATTGATTTCAGAAGAATAGTGGTGCTCAGAAGATCGAAGTTCCAGCTCGCTAAGGCACAAGACAGACTGCACATCTTAGAATGATTACATAGGGCTATTAGTATCATTGATGAGATTATAGCTGTGATTAGAGCGAGTCAAACTACTGATGAGGCCAAACAAGAATTGATGGATAAGTTTGATTTTACTGATGTGCAAGCTGAGTATATTTTGAAACTTACTTTGGGTAGATTGGTAGGTTTGGAAATTCAGAAGATCTTGGAAGAAATAGCAGATAAGCAAGCCCTTATTGCGGAATTGACTCTGATTATAAATGATCCTGTAAAGCGTGATGAGGTAGTAGTAGCAGAAATAAATGAGGTGAAAGATAAGTTTGGTGATGAAAGAAAAACTGAAGTAAGTGATGAAGTGGGAGATATGGCAGGTGATTTCAAGAAACTGCTCAAATTACAGGATTTAAAAAAGGAAGATGTTATTTGTTTGATTGATAATGAGAGTAAGATCAAGTTACTCTACCAATCAAGAATTATGAATATACCAGAAGAAACAGCTCATATGATTTATACCAATAACCAAGATAAACTGATTGTTATTACGGATATAGGTGAGTTGGTAATAGCGAGATTAAAAGACCTCCCTTCACACAACCCCAAGTCCGATCCACTTGATCCTATTAAGCATTGGTGATTGAAAGGTAAAATAGTAGTGTGTGAAACAATGGAGGACGATTATCAATACTTAAGTATGATGAGCAACATGAATAGTCTGAAAAAGATTAAGAAAGATTTATTGCTCGGCTTTAAGAAATTTCCTACGGTAATTATGAACCTTGAAGAAGGTGAAAGAATTATTTCTGTTGTGCCAACAAAAGATGACGAATATATAGGAATAGTATCTCAAGAAGGTCAAATGGTGTTGTTTAAGGACACAGACCTTAGGCCAATGGGTAAGACATCGGGTGGTGTGAAAGGCATTGAACTCAAAGATACTGATAAAATTGCGAGTATGTTTAAATACAAGGACGAGGAATTCATTTTAGTGTATAGCAACAATGCTGCTAAGTTATTGAACATTGATGACTTGAAATTTAATCGTAGAGGACATAGAGGCCAAAGCATTGCTACGCTGAAGATAACCGAGAAGATACTTGGAGCTTTGCCTATCAATGAAGGCAATATTCGTATCAAGCTGGACAATGACGAACTCAAGACTTTGCATAATGATACTATGAAACTTGATGAACCAGACGGCACACTTGAACAAATTACCAACAATAAGATAGTGATGGTCTATAGACCTTGGGAGGATAGAACTGCAGAGGAACAAAAGGTTCCAAACTCTAAATTCAAAATGAAGAAAATAAACTGAGCGGAATAATCCGCTCTTTTTTTATTGTTCAATTGGTCGTGCTTGATTTGAACTATTGCTATTTTCTATAGTATTTTTTTGATCTTTCTCTTCTGTAGCTTTTTTGATAGTGTGAGTTGGATTCAGCATTCCTTGGATTGAAGTATAAACCGGCCCAGCTCCTAAGAATAATCAGATGAGAGCAAGTACTATCCCTATGTTTTTATTCCTTCTATGCCCTTGTTCCACCGCTTTCTCATGTCAATCTTTTGCAAATGCTGCAGCGAATTCTTTTGAATTATCAATATTTACCATATGACTATCTATAGTAAAATACTTCCATCAGCATATTTACTTTTTGTAATGATTCGTAGTTGGCTATATTGTAACTCATACTGACAATTTTGAAAAACACACGATATTTGAGTGCAGGGTCTAGATACTTCTCGGTATTGAGAACGAAGGATATGAAATCATCCTTATTGAAGAACTCTATTTGTACATTCATAGGCAGCTTATATATTCATTTTTCCTTATTGACCGTAACTATATCACCATAAGTAACGGATTGTATCTGACCAATACTAACAGTTTCTCTTTTGAGTAAGTGATCATCAATTGCTTTAAGAACAAGCTTTTGATCCAGTTCCATTTTGTCTGCTTCGAGTTCATTCACGAGATAGTAAGTTCTCAGATTATCGAGATTTGAAGAAATATCTTTATTGAGAGTGATTCCTTCGCAGATTCTTTTATTAATACAATTTACTATTTGATCATACTTTTCTTTAGCTAGTCAGATTATTTTTTTATTTCCCTGATCGATTCTTACTTTGATATCTAGACGTTGGAGTTGGTTATTGGTGTCTTCTATTTGTGCGTGTAAACTATCATTTTCAGCAATACTGGTGCTGAGTACTCACCAAAATCGTATTCCTGCTATGAATAGCACGAATGCATAGATTTTGTATTTTATTTCTGCAATTTGATTTTGTTTTTGAATAAAACCCGTCTGTTGTGAAACCACATCAGGTGTCATTACGTCGTTATTTGTGGGGCTGGTGATTTCTGGTGCTTCTCCCATGTTTAAGTATCAAAATAATCTGAACCATTTTATATATAGTATTATAATCTGAGAGGATGCATTTGTCAAATTTGACAAGTCAGTCTATTTTGTATATAGTTGATATATATTTTGTTCACCTCATCCATGTTTGAATCCCTTATCCTCAAGTTTCTTAATTCTCGTGATACTTCCAATTTCTCAGTGAAGGATAAGATTTTCTTGTTTAAGGAATTAGCGTATTTGTTAGATGGGGGAGTAAGTATTGTACAGGCTATTCAGACTATTGGAGAAACTTCACCAAACTTTGCCGTTAAACAAGTATCTGTGAAGCTGTATGATTCATTGAAGGCTGGTGAGTCACTAAGTCGTGGTATGATGAGACATCCTGAGTATTTTGATGATAGTGATGTTAATATTATCAGATCAGGTGAATCAAGCGGTGAAGTCGTTAATGTATTGAGATTTTTGTCTGATGAGTATGAATTTCTCTATACGATAAAGGGTAAATATACTTCTGCTATGATTTATCCTGTTATTTTGCTCAGCTTATCAGTTGTTGCAGTATTTTTCTTATTTCTCTATGCACTTCCCAAGATATTTGATTTGGTACAAGACTTTGATGTAGTGATACCTTGGTATACCAAGCTTATTATGTCTATAACGAACTTCATTACTGCTAATGTGCAAGGTATTGTTGTAGGATTTGTGTTGTTCGTAGTATTTGGAATATTATTTTTTTCAACGGATATCGGTAAAAGAAAGTGGTATGAGTTTGCACTTGATGCACCAGGTTTTGGTAAACTAGTGAGATATTACCATATGATTAGATTCTTTCGTTACATGAGGCTTCTCCTGCAATCTGGTATGAATTATGTTGACGTACTACAATTTTTAAAAACGATTGTTACTATACCACAATACCAAGACATGATCAATGATACTCTGACAGGCGTGAAAAAAGGAGAAACAATGTATCAAAATATAGCTTTCTATAGTAATATTATCCCTGCAGATGCCTTGCTTTTGTTGAAAGTAGGAGAAACTACCGCTAATCTTCCGGCTTCATTAAATAATATAGTTTCACTATACCAACAAGATTTGGAAAAAGGACTGAATGATCTGGGAAAGATTATTGAACCGGTATTGATTGTTTTTGTGTGATTTATTATCATGCTTATTGTCGTGTCTGTCTTCGGTATGATTTGATCTATCTTAGATAGTGCGAGTTTGAGCGGTTAAGTATATACTTATTAATTCGAGAATAATGGATACATGAAAGCCATCCTTTGAAAAAATTCTTCTTTGAGGGAATTTTAATTTTGACTTATCTCAATTCAAACCTCATATTGATCTGTCTTGAACCAGTAAAGCAACTTGAGATACTCTACAAAATTTCCTACAAGAAAAGTCTGCAAGTGTCGATATGAATCAAGAGGTTCCCACTTTGGATATATGACCCCAAGAAAATGGAACTTTTGTCACTAGGTGAATTAATGGTTGTACTATAATCTCGATGGTTGCTAGATATAAAGATGGTAGCGAAAAACGATTCTTGAGACATTATGACACTCATAAACTAGATCCTTCAGGAAATAATAAACAGAGTGTGCTGCCAGCTATCCAAGAATTTAGATCAGAATTGGAGTCCCCTGGAGATTATGATTTGGAATATGCAATATTCACACCTCAGGCAGTAGATGCTGGAGTTGGAGGATGCGAATTTCAAGAAATAGTACAATTCTTAAATAAAAACATAACTACTTTATTTCCAGAATCATCTTCAACAATTATATCTTATGAAAGTGATCTCGGTAAACAGTGAATACAAGCTCCTACATCTAAGTATTCCTTTTACATCAAAAAATTTGATTGAAGAACATATTTCCTTTGAAGTAATGGTTTCAAGAAAGAACTTTTTGTATAAATTACTTAAGTCTCCTCCCTCTGCTGGTTAATGCTTCAAACAATTTTTTATTTCATCGAGTTTATATCCTCTACGTAAGAGTTTATGTATGATATCGATTCCTTCTATACCTTGTTTTTTCAGCTTATCTATTTCTTTTTTTATTCTTTCATTAATTCCTTGGGTTGATTCTTTTTCATTCTCAGATAACAATTTTTTGACAAGGTCTTTATCTACTCATTTGAATAGTAGTTTTTGCATAATGAGCACAGTGGGTTTGCCTTTTTTGATAAGCTCTGACTCTATATAGAGTTTAGCGAACATCTCATCGTTGACGTATCACTTTTGTTTCAGATCATCTATGGTTTGATCTATTTCATTCTCGTAGTATCATTTTTTGGTAAGCTGAATCCTGAGCTCTTTTTCAGTTTTTGGAAAACGATGTATGTAGTCCATAGCATAATCCAAACAAGATCTCATAGTAAAGCAAAATTAGAAATGTAAAATGAAAAGTGTGCGAAACATGGTCATTGTGAATGTCCAATTACTTTATAGAGTCTATATCCCTTGTTTCTCTTTAATAATTGATTATATGTGGTGCCAATGCAAAGGAAAACAAGCTATAGCCTGATTTTTTGACTTGTGTTGCACTCTTTTCTTTTGGTGCCTTCTAGTGTTTTGACGTATGCACAAAGTGTCGATAATGATCCAGTATCTTGCCAGACTTGTGTCCTTAGTCCTGATCAACTTATCACCTATAGGAAGTTTGTGAGATCGGCGTTAGATATTTTGCAATCTACTTCAAGGATAGACTTTGATAAACTCTATACAGGTACTAAACAGGCACAGGTTAATATACTTACCGATTATAAAAAACAAGAGAGCGATTCTTATTTGGGTGTCGTGAAACAACAAGGGAGAATTGTTGAAACAGAATTACAATCTGCATGGAGAGCGGTACAAACTGAGTGACTCAGGGATTTTGCTGGAGATTTCTGGAGGCAATTTGTAGGTGGAGCAAAATCTTCAGTGTATACAAGGGATGAGAAGAAGCTTGAAGAAGTGGATGAGCGAATTGATACAGATGCCACAACCCATATTAATAATTTTGTTTTTGGAGATGCTATACCCAATACTCAAGTTGTAAAACTAAAGGAACTATTTGTTGCCTATAATAGTATGTTTCAACCCATATGAGCTTGATGACTTGAAGCCAATATTACCTATAAAACCTTCATTGGACGACTAAATAACCTGAATAGAAAAGTGAAGAATCATATTATTATCAGACCAAAAAGAGATTTCAAACGGGCAACAGAAAAATGAGTAAATTATACATTGAATCCTACATGGACACAGTGATTGGCCGATAGTTATGCGTGCGTAGGAAATACTGTCATTGGTAACTGTAATCCTACATGGGGCAAGACTCGTGCTTTAGCAAAAGAGTTTGGCAATTCCGTATGAAATGATTTTGATCATATAGGCAATAAATTCAAATCTTCTATCAACAAACTCAAAGGCGTCTTTTCTTGAAGTACTTATAAAGGATACTTTGATGGCTTTGGTAGCGAATGGGGCGTAGGTATTGATATTAATGGTCAAAGACTAGGTAGCAATAATAAAAACCCAGTTCAGCCAAAGACCCCTCCTGCTCAAAAGGCCAAAGAAGAGAAACAAGCAATTAAGGAGCTTTTAGATGAGTGCAGAAAAGATGATAATACGCAATACAAGGTTAAAGAAAGAAGAGTGATCTTGGGTCCTATTGGCTATAATAAAACTATATGATGTAAAGATAGGGTAGCTTTTGAATATCAGGGCGTAGCTCTTGATGGAATGACAGAAAATGAGGCCGCAAAGTGGCAAAGAATGATCACTAGCATGAATGATTGGGTGGATAGTGTAGCGAGTAGTACTAGTGAATTAGACGATTTGAGCAAGCTTCTTTCCCCTATGGATGTAACTCCATTATTCCAGGATTTGAGTAAAAGTGTCTATGCTGCAAAAGGCACATTATCTGCTTTGATAAAAAGTAGTATAAAAGGATGTTTGGCGTACTGTAGCAACCTAAATGACAGGATAAAGTGTTGAGCAAATTAAGAATCTTTTGTATCAAAATGACTACTAGACATAAAAAGCCTTCAAAAACTATGCATATAGGGTTCCCCGAGTGGTACAATGATCCCAGAGATTTTCATGAATTTGCCATAAAGACCTATTTAGAAGCAGCTAAAATCAATACTACACCCAAAAGAAAGCAAAAGTTTGTTCCGAAATTGCTCTATCTGCCTGTAAAAGATGGAATGATTGGAAGTTGGTACGTTGCATTATGCTTAAGTTATCTTTTGCAATCTGGTTATAGACGTATTTGCTTTTTCGTAGGTAGCGAGAAACTCTCCGTGGGGACACTTCATGAATCCAAAGATATTATTCTTGCTAGTGAGTTCCAGTCTCTTACCTTAGAAAGCGTATTTCTTCATAGCAATAAAAAATATTCATTGCCGTTGAACCAAGTGAATGAGAATTATGGTTATCTTTTTGCATGCTTATCTTGTGTTGCGGATATAGAGAGTTTTGCGGTAGCCTATGTTGGTCTTGATGCTAGTGATACTAAAAATGACCCCAAAGAAATTATATCATATATTACCGAAAGTGCTTGTATAGAAGATGACGTATGTTGTGTCTTTGTTGGAGATTTTATATTGGAGCAGGTACATCCTATGATGGGTTTGTATTTTGAGATAGTTGCGAAGTTGTTTGCACGTAAGCCTAAGGCCATAGAGTTTACCACTCATGTGGGCGATATGTTGATTCAAGTTGCTTAATTTACTATTTGTCGTTAGAAAATGGATAGAGTACAATATGCGAGAGAAACACTGAAGGGCTTTGCGGCTACTATTGATAAAAAACTAATTCAGATACGGCAAGACAGAACGCCTCAGATTATACATCATCCTATTTTTCAAAAATCTGAAAAAATAAATGCTATGTGAGTACAGCTTATGGACCATGTTATGGAGCATAATGCAAGACCTGCCAAAAGACTCAGAGCATCTTTGATCTATTATGGTTATAAGCTTATAAGATGAAATAATCTGACTGCCGACGAGGAAAAGAAATTATTGTATGCTGCTGCGAGTATAGAATTTACCCATACGGGTTTGCTGATACATGATGACTTTCAGGATAGAGACAGTATTAGAAGATGAATGCCTACCACTCATAAATTTTTTGAAGGATACCATAAACTGTATTGTAATACGGGAGATGTAGAACATTTTGGTGCGAGTATGGCTATTAATTGTGGCGACTTTGCACTCAACTTATGAAATCAAACGCTGCTCAGATCTTGATTTGATCCAGAAGTCTTGTTGCCTGCTTTGGATATACTATTAGAATGAGTTGGACAAACAATCTTTGGTCAATCATTTGATATTATTTTAGAAAATAATCTGATTTTTGCAGAACAAGATGTTTATGATTTACACCATGGTAAGACTGGGATTTATACCTATCTCACCCCTTTATTGGTGGGTATAACATTGGCTTGAGAAGTATATTCTGATAGAGTCGAATCGGATCGCTTGCAAACAAAACTTATGGAATATGCTATACCGTGTGGGATCGCATTCCAATTGCAGGATGACGTCATAGGGCTTTTCGGAGATGAAGAAAAAACGGGTAAGTCAGCTTATAGTGATATAAAAGAATGAAAGAAAACCTTACTTATGTTAAAGACTCTGGAGCTATGTTCGTCTCATGAAAGAGATATTTTACAAGGTTTGTGGTGAAAGCAGGACTTAACTAATGACCAAGCGGAACTGGTAAGAAATGTAGTAAGGGGCTGTGGTGCTTTGGAATATAGCTACCAAAAAGCTGCGGAATATGCGAAAAAGGCTCAAAAAGTTGTTTGAGAGCTAAGGGCTGAAAGCGAAAAGCTCAAAGCAAACAACGGCCTTGAGCTCAATGAAAGTGTGTTGGATTATTTAGAAGGTATCGCAGAATATATGGCAATTAGAAGGGACGCTTAAATATATTCTTTAAGAGCTAAAATACCAGCTAACTGACCGGCTATTGCATCATTTTTTAATAAGCCTATAACTTTTGCTATATCAACTTTATTTTTATTCATATCAATAATTATTGCAAAAGCATATCATAAATCTGATAGCTCTACTTCATTGCTAACTTTAGCTCTTTTGCAAATTCCATTTAAGAATAGCGTGATCATTCTTTGGGCATCTGCAGTCGTAGTGTATCCTCAATCTGTTACACCAGTGAGTTTTCCGACAAGCAGATCATAGAGATTGTATAATTTTGTGTGTGCCTGTTTGATATCTAGTATGGTGAAACTTCAATTTTCTATGAGTTTATAGATGGCCTGAAGCCATCGAAAAGTTCACGGGGAGTTCTGTTCATGATAACGATAATGTTCTCCTAGAGTATATCAATGTTTTGCATCTTTTGGATA
>CAZLWR010000007.1:18134-37639 GCA_964563595.1 uncultured Candidatus Peribacteria bacterium
AGCATATGAAATTTTACGATAAAGTACAAATTGTAGTTCAATCTGGTAAAGGTTGAGATGGTGCAACGTCTGCAAGAAGAGAAGCAGGTGTGCCTTATGGATGACCAAATGGTTGAAATGGATGACATGGTGGTTCTGTGATCTTACAGGCTGATAGAAATTATAATACCTTGTTACATCTCAAATTTGCTAAAGAGTGGTCCGCAAAGCATGGAGAGCATGGAGAATCTGCTGATAAATATGGTAGATCTGCTGAGGATTTAATCATATCTCTTCCTGTGGGATCTCTTATTAAAGTAGTAACCGCCGAAAGTAGTCAGATTATTTATCATTTTACCAAGCACGGCGAACAATTCGTGATATGTAAAGGATGAATCGGATGAGCCGGGAATATGCATTTCAAAAATTCATTGGTGCAGTTTCCAGACTTTGCTCTTGAAGGAGAACCGGGTCAAAAGAAGACTATCGAGATAGAACTACAACTTTTGGCCGATGTGGGCTTGATAGGTATGCCATCAGTGGGCAAGTCTTCCATTATCAATTCTATTTCTAATAGCAAAGCGAAGGTTGCGGAATATCATTTTACTACTTTGGTTCCAAATCTAGGCTCTGTTGCTTATGGTGATGCAAGCTGGAATGTTATTGATATCCCTGGATTGGTGGAGTGAGCTAGTGAGGGCAAGGGACTAGGCAATGAATTTCTTAGACATGTCTTGAAGGCAAGATTGTTTTGTTTTGTGCTAGATGTCACAAGGTGGGATGAGGGTATTAAAGAATTTGGAATGTTGTGGAGAGAGATCATTGCCTATATTGTCAGTAGGTTCAATGAGTCTTTTGAATTTGGCTATGAGATACAATCTGTTTCATTTGAATTGATAATAGAACATAATCAGATTATTCTTTATATTAAGGATCAAAATGGAAAGCTGCTTTTGCAAAAATGAATCGTACGGATAATCAATAAAATTGATGAGTTATCTGACAAGGAGGTTCTCCACGAATACAGGGAGCAACTTCTAGATCACATTACTAGTGTTTTCGGTGAGCTATGATCGCATATTACCAAAGAGGTACTTAAAGAGCAGATTATAGAATACAGTACTATATTGGATGAGCACAAAGCTCCTTTGTTACAGTTTATGAGGAACAAGCTATCTCATGTTGAAGAGTTTAGTATGAGTTATGAGCAACATACGTATGCCAGTATAAAATGAAATCATACTAAAGATATCCAGTTGGTGGGCGAATTGTCCGATGAAAAGGTGCAAGATTTACTTCATGAACTGGGTTTCCAGCCTCAAGAACGAGACGAGGAGTTTTACAAAAAACCAGATGAAGATAACAATAATAGCGATCCAGATGTCAGCAAGACACCAAGAAAATTGTGGAAGTTGTTTGATCCCCAAGTCGCTAGATTGAGTTACCAATTACCCTGGTGAAAAGTGCTTGCTGAGGAGCGATTTTGGAGGGTGATGAAACAACAGGGATTGCGTAAGTGGTTGCATAAAGTCGGTGTACGTACTGGGGATCTTTTGTGGGTAATAGCAGACTATGATAGCAATCAGCATATTGTTTTCCCTTATGCATTAGAGTAATTTACTAGTTACTATAAAACTATGAAAAAACGGTTCTTGGTATGGTTATGCATATGATGAATGATGCTTGTAAATAAATCTTCTGCTTTTTCGGGAGATATTTTCATCAATAACATTCCTGGAGTTACGGCAAAAGTAGATATAGTCTGTCCTCAAACTGATAATCAAAAAATTAATCGTACTTTGAAGAATTTCATTTCTAGACAAGTAAAGGATTTTAAGACTCATGCATTGGTGTTACAAAGTGGTGGTTATACAGGTAATCAGGTTTTTTCTCTTTCGATAGATTGTAAGCTGGTCAATAATACTGGTAGCTTATATACGGTCCTGTGCGATACGGCTAATTCTTTATGGAACAATAATCAGACACAAGTCGCTGCCTTCAACTTTTATAAGAAAACAGGCAAACTTATTAAAATATCTGACTTACTTACTCGTGGTCAACTAAAGCGTATTTCCGGCAATCTCTTTAACTACTTTGTTAATGAACTTCAGGTTATTGAGAATAAGGACAAACAATATCTTAGAAAGGGTGTGCAACCACTTTGGGATAAATATACTAACTTTACTATTCATATTGATCAAAAACCTGCTCTCATATTATACTTCCCTTGATCTCAGCTTATCTCTTGAGCCAACGGCACTAATTGGGTAAAGATAAGTTATCCAGAAGGAAGAATTATCCGATAATATCGTCTTATGTCAAGTAATAGTATATACTATATTCATATTTGCTTGATACAATCCAGTTATTATAAATAAACAGAAAGACTATTGGCCCGAGGCCGGTAGATTTGTTCGTTAACATTTTTCACTGCACAAATAAATACGCAACTGTATGAAAAAAAAATTTGAAGAGTTTTTACGTTTGAACGGATTGACTTCTGTACAAGCGTATAACCTCGCCTGCATTCCTTACAATACCGCTAAGAATATCGTCAGTGGTCAAGATAAGGGTTTATCTTCTAAGTACCGTTTAGTTCTTCTGACAGGGACAGAATATGTCCCAATTTCTCAGGAGGAGTTATTCGAGTATGAGGAACAAAAACACAAGAACCCTATCTGGACACAAGCCGAAGATGTTGCTAAGTGGCTCATTGCAAGATGGAAAGAAACTGCTATTCTGCCCGAGGGTCTTGAAGCCATTAATGAGAGCTCTGACAAGGCACAAAATCTGCCTTCTTATTTACTCCATATGGGCCAAAAAATTGGTTCGGCAAAAGGTAACGGACTCCGACAAGTGCAACAGATTCTGCAAAAGGGAGGAAACATTCTAGTCCCGGCGGATATTGCACGTATTGAGGAATCGGCAAGGAAGTTTATCGCTGATCTTGATTACTTATTAGCCTCCAATGCTCAAGACATTGGTCAAGCGAAAAGGAGATTGGTTGAACCTTTTGGCGACATCATTACTCGGCTCACTATTCTTTCTAATCCTAATCCTCATGAGGCACTCCAGCGTCAATTGGGGTTTCAAAACATTTTCAACCCAAACTCTTAAACAACTTCCTAACATGGAATCTAATTTAAAACTAAATCTCTCTGGTATCGGAGTAAACCATCGCCAGAATATGGCTTTTATGCTCCAAACACCTGTGGCGGGACAAAATGGTTGGGCTGTCGCACTCAGAGAGTTGATCATCAATTCAGTAGATGCGGGTGCGACCGATATCCGTATCATTCAACTACCCGATGGCCGTTTACTTATTGCTGATAATGGCAAAGGTATGAATGACAAGGCTATCAATAGTGCTCTGAGTTTTGGTTTTAGCTCCAAATCTCGTAATGACTTGACTACCGCTGGAACCAACGGTACTGGCCAGAATATTTCTTTGGGATTGGGAGAAATTACTAATACCAAAATCGAAGTTATTACGACTACGGACGGTGTAAACTTTACTCAATTCGAGAAGGATTACGAATACTTGTGCCTTTTGGCTGAGCAAAAGATTGATCCTGAAACCCGTAAAAAGAAGGTTATTAAACCGGCTGATTGGACCAGATATTTCGCTCGTACTCAAGGAACAAATGTACTGCTGACGAATTGTAAACGCATACCTGCTTTGTCTGTGGTTATACGCGAATTTTCGGCCTTTCTTGTGCCCGCCGTGGCTGAGATGATTGAAATTTGGGATGGAACTCGGAGAAAACTGGTGCCTGATATCCATGATGGGAAGAGCTTTGTCGCTGAAGAATCCCTGGGGAAATTCGGGAGTGTAAACTTTGAACTATTTATTGGTGCCGTGAAAAGATCTAAAATTCAGATTTGCGGTCCGACCAATATGGTGATGACTTTACCGATTCTTTTGGAGCGCTATGCTAATAAGTCTGCGGATTTAGGGGTATTATCGAGCTGTTCTGGCTGGATTTATCTGAGCGATATGAATCGCTGGAGACTTCACGATGGATCTTTTTCTCAGGAATTTTTCGATGGAGGTGCCGCGGTACTTTTCATGGAGGCTCTTCTAAGGGTTGCAGCTAAAATTAAGTTGCACTTGCAACAAATGCAGCAAGAAAAGATGTCCGAGGAGTTTAGTGCCATGCTGATGGAGTTCGTTTCCGCCAACAACTTGGAGTTTACAAATCCAACCGCCGGCAAAGGAGGAGGAGTCTTGAAACTTGGGGGAGGTACTAGTAAAGAGCTGGAAGTACAAATCGTACCCAATGTTTTTTACTTGGAACCAAACCAGACTTCGACTCTGGTTTTTGAAAACCAAGGTACCCTCAAACTGGATCCAACGCGTTGGCAAATTGACGATGCGAGTTCACCTGGCAAAGTTCGTGGCAAAAGACTCGGGAATGTTCTGGAGCTACAATCGACATCCAGTATGGGTAAGGGCACCCTAATTCTAACACATCCAGACTTGGATGCCCGCAGAAGCTATGAAATAAAAGTAGTAGTCGGACCAAAACCGGAAGTCTTTATTGAGGGTCCCGGTAAAATTCAGAGTGGGACGGAGATTGTCTATAAGCTGCGACATTTTGAAAACGACACTAAAATTAGTTGGTCCATAAAAGAAAGGGATTCTGATGTCACCGTGAGAAGCAGTGGAAAACGTGTGGGCGTGTTGTTGAGTAAAGTGGTACAGCGGCGTAAAACCCTTACCCTTGTAGTACATGATACTTCGTTTGGACGGAAGCTCGCAGAGCGAGATATTGAAGTCTTTCCACCGGTACAGACTGGTGAAATGAGGATTATGATTCACAACCAACAATTCCAGTTGCAGCCTACTCCTATGCTTTTCAATGGTCCTTTGGCCCATCAGGGCTCGGAATATGGTCCCATTCCAGTTATCGCACTCAACTTCAATGCTCAGTCGCTTGTATTAATGCCGAATAAAAAGCAGCAACTACTTAATTCTGTTGCTACCGCCGGTATCTCCTGGCTTGTCCAAAACGGAAAGTTGAATGCAACTGATATGGCATTGGTGCTGGAGGAGTTCCTTGGGCGTATGAACCGACGTATGAAGATGTCGTAATGTGAAATTGTGTGATATACAGTAGTTTTGTACTATGATGTGTAATCTTGTTTTAATCTAGTAAAGTTAAGTGGTTGTTCCCGGTTTGTCGGGGACACCATTTTTTTTATATACTAAATATAGTTGACAGCATTAGGTATAAGTATACTATGTCCTTTGAATGATTCGGATTATTTTTTATAATATGAGTTATGAATCTTTCTAAGATTATTGATCTGTATATTTCTTATCTTA
Source organism: uncultured Candidatus Peribacteria bacterium (assembly GCA_964563595.1). GTDB lineage: Bacteria > Patescibacteriota > Gracilibacteria > Absconditabacterales > Absconditicoccaceae > CALMFT01. The sequence continues at coordinate 23,443 of CAZLWR010000007.1, forward strand.
CCAATACTAAAAATGCAAGTATCAATACAGTTGCAAATTATAGTGCTTGGCTTAAGAGATTTTTGACCTTTGTAGGAGATATAGAGGTAGCTACTATTCACCCTATACAGGTGATGGATTATCGTAAGTATCTGCTTGACGAGCTACATTTGAGCATTAAAACTATAAATTATCATATTATTGTTATTAGGGCGTTTTTGAAGTTTTGCATTAAGCACGATATACCCTGTATTTCCCCTGACAAGCTGGAAATAAGTAAAATACCACCTAGAATAGTTCATTTTCTACATGAGGATGAAGTAAATAAAATATTAAACGCGCCAGGGGAGCGGGAAAGAAATCTGGTTAAAAGAGCTAGAGATAGTGCTATTTTGTATATACTCTATGGGTCGGGCCTGAGAGTTTCTGAGGTATGTAACTTAAAGGTGAGTGACATCCAAATAGATAGTAATCAATTTCAAGTCGTAGGGAAGGGTCGTAAACTAAGATCTGTATTTATGACGCAAAAAGCAAGACAGTACTTAGACGAACGATTAAAAGTTAGATCTCAGCAATCAGAGTATGTTTTTTCTAATATCTCAAATAATAACCCGACTCAAGATAAGCCTATGTCTAGAAATGGGATAGAAGATCTAGTGAGACACTATGCGAAACTCACTGGGATAGACAAAAAGGTGACTCCTCATACGCTCAGGCATAGTTTTGCTACTACCTTAGTTAAAAAAGGTGCCGATATTAGGTCTATTCAAACTCTATTGTGACACAGTAGCATTACGACCACGCAAATATATACTCACGTAGATGATAAATATCTTAGGGGAGTACATCAGCTTATAGATCGTATTGATGATATTTCTTTGTAACAGTTTTGAATAAATCTTGTACTATAAGTATACCCTTATGGGTTTTGATATAAACGCTATTTATCTCCTTTGTTAGGACACATGAATTTATTGGATTTCTTTAAAGATCTTCCCAATATGACAGTACGTCAAGCAGCTGAAATGTATCCTAGGTTTCAGAGAACACTTTCTGATCTTACCGCTCCTTTGGAGGGACTAGTGAACAAGTATGGCGAGGGTGATCTCAAAATAGAAGATTCTTGACCTCTTTTGCAGGATCTGGGTGCCGCTATCGAGGTATTGAGAAAAAAGATATAATCTGAAACTCTGGTAATAGCTAGAAAAGTTGACTATCTTTTTTCGAACATTTTTCGTTTGACTGCGAATAAGTCAGTTATTGATTGGGCTATTTGTTTATCTACCAATTCATGAATTGGTCTATGGTGTATAAGAGCATCTCTTATCTCTGTAGCCGATACTTTTGGGGTCGTTCCATCGAAACGATTAAGAGTTTTATAATTTCTATCTCTTTCTATGAAGAAACTAATATCTTCTTCACATCATCACCGGAAAAGAACATTCTTGATGTCGCCTTTGTATTTGAGTCTGATAAGATCATCCAGTGATTGAATCCGTAACTGATCATTGTTTTGATCAGCAAGTCATGCAATATCAATATCAGGATAAAGAGTTTTTACAAGGTCTCTTCTTTCTTGATAATTAAAAAAGTTGCGTAATGTAAAATCTGCATTACAACTTCATAGTACTACCATACAGTTATTTTTATGATAGCTGAGCATGCTATCTATTATGGCTTGGTGGCCTAAATGTATAGGGCACATTCTTCCGACATATACTCCAAAATCGTCCATCTGTTGTTTTTATATAAATTGCATTTGTACCTATACTATAGATAAACCATAGCAACTATCAATATAAAGTAAGATAAAATACTCTGTTTATGATAATATGATGTTCTTTAAGAGCTATATAGGAGTAGGGTAGTTCTTAGATATGCCTTGCTCTTGGCAACCTATAGACACTTTTAGTTAAGTATGGAGGTTCTTACCTTCGGATATAAACAAATAATGGCAGGGCAGTATGACTCCCCTTTTATGTCTTATATACTTTTTTATATTATATATAATCTGAAAAACACCAGAATAAAAATTATTTTTTACTTGGATAGAATATTTATAATAAAAATGTCTATATTATTATATATGGCTTATGATGCCTTATTCGGTATGTATGAATTATAGAGGTATAAAATGACTCTGAATCATCAAATCCAACTTTGCATAATATACCTTATGCAAAGTAGAGCGTTATTTCACAAAATTCCCAGAAGTAAATAGTATTGCAATCCCATTCAGTATATCTATTTATGGAATATTCCATAAATACTTTTGTCAGACACTAAATAATCACTTATATATATTCAGATTATTTTTTATTTTTATTGTATCGTTGATGAAATATCTTGTACGTAAAAAATCGTATGACGGTAGATGAAGAAATCCTAAGCCAAGAAATATTGGATACACTCCCCTGCTGACTATTTGGAAACCTATAGATAAAACAAACGGGTCTGATAAGATTAGAATTGGCTTTGATGAGCTTGAGGCATTGAGATTAAAGTATGTTGATGGTCTGCATATAGTAGAAGGTGCTTCAGAGATGGGCATATCTAAGTCATTATTTGCAAAGATTGTTAATCAAGCTGTTACAAAAGTGGCTGAATGACTGGTATTTGGTAAGATCTTAGAAATAGAATCAACCTCGAAAGAGGAGTTTGATGATATTGGAGATTAGTTTTGTTTTAAAATGCTTATATTATCTGCTATCTTTAAAGTAGCTTTGATATCTCTCTAATCAATTCTATTGACAATTAATCATAAAACATTATATGTGTAGTGTGTCATTATTAACCCGGCACAGTAAAATACATTAATTATGAAGTTCTTACCTATTCTTGCACTCGCTCTCTTGTTCCTCTCTTCATGCGAGTGGTCCGACCCCAATCCTTATATCAAGGATGGACAGCTCATAAAAAATGAGCTTGGCGTCACTTTGACGCCTACCCCGATACCTTTTCGGGGAGCAATGATTTCCATGAGCAATAATGTGATCATTGTGGACAATGCCGAGAATATCGGCTATCTCAAAATGCATTACCCTTGTATCATTGATGGATTTTGTTTTCCAGCCGGCTCTAAAATTGCTGGTACTGGAGTAGAGACGACCGATGGCAAGGAATTCAAGCGCTCGGTTTCACCTGATGGAACAATGGTCTATGTCGAGGGCCAAGACCCCGAAAAGGCCTCGTTACTATTGGGGATTCGTCTATTATTGGGGGCCCTGGTTATTGGGCTATGTATTCATATCGCCTTCTACGTTCTCCCCTGGTTGTTTGGTTAAAAATTTGTTTCAAAAAAAAGGCGTAGCTGTTTGTGGCTACGCCTTCCCCATTATAATAAAATAAGATTATTATTTTTTTTACAAAAAGAAATTGCGGAGGTTGGATTTGAACCAACGGCCTCCGGGTTATGAGCCCGGCGAGCTACCTGACTGCTCTACCCCGCAATATAATAACTTGTAACAGATGATAATTAACTACAATGGCCTAGCCGATACATCGGCTCGAGCTACCTGACTGCTCTACCCCGCAATATAATTGATTATTGACTGCTGCAATATAAGTTTGTCGAGGACGAATGCAAGAAAAAAACCAATGAGAATGCGACTTTGTGAATTATGTAGACTTCTTACTGAGTATTTTTGTAAGACTGATTATATCAGATCTACCTATTAATAAATCATCTCGTTTGCCTCACTGATGAAGGTAGTCAATAACCTGACAATAGCCATCAAGATATACCTTATCTTTTAGGAAAATAATTCCTGCTCAAGTTTTACCGGTGTCTTTGAGCCCTCTTTTTAACCTCAATATACTCCGATACATATGCTCTAGATTTTTCCGTCATTGTGATTCTAAATACTGTGCGAGTTGTGACCGGTTCAACTTTGCTGCTTGCGGCAAGATTTGGTAGTTTTCCCGTAGTTTGTTGAGAGTCTTAGCTAGGCCTTCCAATCTTGCTGCGGAAAATACTGCTACTCCTTCCTCGGTAGTTAAATAATATGATGTTCATCACTGTAATATATGAATGCTGGACTTTTTACCATTGCTGTACCTAGCGAGATGACCATATATCTCGTGTAATATACTGACACAAGTATCATATAGAGAATAACTTGTTTTCTGATTTATATAGATCGCTGGGACTGGACCTATGCTAACTTGCATATTAGTAGTACCGTATTTTCAAAATTTCAGCTTATATTTTGTTATACCTATGCGGTCAAGATGGTATTTTATAAGAATAATAACCTGTTTTTTGTTGATATACTGATCAAGGTTTTGGTCTTTGGGTGTCAAAGAAGATAGGGTGAGAGCATAATTTGCTTCGAGTTGTTTTACTTTCTTTTTGTATCAGATTATGTTCTCTTCATGAAGGGGTCAAAAGAGTTCAATATTGTACTTTTCTATCATATCTGCATCTTGTTTATAGTAGGCCTGTAGAAGTTGAAATTTAACTTCTAATTCTTCACACTTACGAACCATAAGGTCTTTTAACGTGTTTTTTGTCTTTAGTTTCAGGGTTCTACTTTTTAAGATATGTATATACTCTAATACTTTTTTTAACAGAGGGATATGTTTCTCGTCATAAATGAATTGTGGATCGTAGTCCCCTTTTGCATCAACGAACTTTTGTAGTTCCTCAAATTTATTTATCGGATCAAGAAACCTCAGTATATCAGATCTCTCTGATACCCTCATAATTTGTTTATCTAATCTTTGCTGGCTGGCACTTGCGTAGGAAAGCATAAAACCAATAGTAAACAAGGATAATATAGTTTTATTATAGTTTTTTTGCTGAGAATAATCAACTTTCTCCCGAAGAATATTGAGACTTTTTTAATGCATCAATTTTGAAATGTATATTATTCCTGTTTTTTTCAGATTATTCTATCTCTTACTAACATAGCACTTATTAAACACATGGGCATTCCTATCCCGGGATTCGTATAGGAGCCTGTGTAATATAATCCTTTCACTTTTGTGCTTATATTGCCTGGCCTTCGTAGTGCGGACTGAAACAACGTATGTGCTAAGCCAAGTGCTGTTCACTTATAGCTATTATAAGCAGCTGCAAAGTCTTTGACAGAAAAGATAGTCTGACTGATAATGCGATCAGATAGATTTGATATATGGCAATTTTGTTCTACAAACTTAATAACGAAAGATGCATATTCGTTTTTTTGTTGCTCATCAAATTCCAGTCATGGTGCAATTGGAACCAGTATAAACAGATTTTCGTTTCATATAGGAGCAACTGAGGGATCGACCTCTGAAGGTTTGCAAATATACAAGGAGGGATCGTCTGGTAATTGTGGATTATGAAATATTTGATCATAACCTGATTTCCGATCTTTAGCAAAAATCAAATTGTGATGTGTAAGTTCCGGTACTTTACTTTGTATACCTAAATAGATAATAAATGCCGATGGGGAGATTACTTTTTTGTTCCAATAACTTTCTGGATAGGTCTGATATTGCGATGCTAATAGTTTTGTTTCTGTGTGTCGCATATCGGCGTTAGATATAATAATATCTGCCGTATCTTTGTCCCCATTCGTAAACTCCACTCCTGTTGCTTTCTGGTTATCTATGAGAATTTGTTTTACTTCCTTATCAGTAACAAGTTTTACCCCATGTTTTTTTGCAATCTTGACCAAAGCTTTTGGTATCTCATGTATTCCTCATTGTGGATAATAAACCCCTAAACCAAAGTCAACATGACTCATAATATTAAATAGTGCTGGAGCTTCATATGGAGAAGTCCCTAGAAATAACATGGTATACTCCATAATCTTTTTGAGCTCTGAGGATTTGAAAAATCTACTTACATACCTGTCCATAGTGTCTCGAATGCGCAGCTTCCGAGTTTTGAATAAAATATCCAAACTCATAAGTTGTCGTCGCGACGTATAATTTTTGTATACGAATTTATCCATTGCAATTTGATATTGCTCCTGAGCTAAAGCAAGGTATCTCCTTAGTTGCTGCCCCGCTCCAGTTTCAATACTTTCAAATGTTTGACTATCTTTTTCAACGTCTCCAGTGATATCTACTACGAGACAGGCATTGGTTTCCAGTACTTTAAATTCTCGTCATACCAATCAGTCTTTTTCTACTTTGTCGACATAATCAGGAGTAAAGTTCCGGATAGATTTCAAGACTTCAGTATCATGTAAATTACTATCTGCTTTATCTGGCCTTATTTGATGTAGTAATTCATCACTCTCATTACTTAGTTCTTTAAAGTTTTTCCAAAGATACTTTTTAGTAACTAATGTTAATACTCGCTCTCAAGTATTTTTATTTATAAATTTTATTGTGTCTCATACCTTTATATCTCCAAAATACCTTTTTGGCTCTTCGGGATTGAGAGCCCTTGTTTCAAGCGTCTTTATTCCTTTTATGATCATATCTCGACTTGCTTGATCATAGAAATTTATTGAAAGAATTGGTTTTGATGTAGTATCTATTGTGCTTGTACTAGGAATATCTTTGAACCATATCCTATAGCTTGGATCGAGTTTTATAAGATCTAAATAATCTGATACTTTTTCACCGATAGATTCAAAAAACTTTTCGAATACGTCCGGCATGAGGTACCGACTTGGTCCCATATCTCGACGGAACCCATCTTTTTCTAATATATTTGCTCTGCCTCACAAGTTATGATTCTTTTCATACACAACAACCTCATATCCTTCCTGTGCCATCAAAATAGCCGAGCCCAATCCCCCAAATCATCATCAGATTATAATACATTTTTTTACCATGATATTGATATGCAAGTCATAAAATTATTCTTAGGCAATCAAAAACTATAGAACAGAATGAATAATATCGTATTCTATAGTTAGAGTTTTTATATCAAAAAATTATGAGCCTTCCTCAAGCTTATCGGCAGCTTCTTCTGCTGTATCAGCAATGTCTTCTCCGGTTTTTCTTATTGCATCTGCAGTGTCCTGAGTCGCATCCTCGGCTTGCTCTGCAAGTCATTCTACTTTTTCTTTTCATTCAGTAATAGCTTCTTTAGCTTTATCCAAAAGATCCTGAGCCTTTTCTTTGCTTTCATCAATAAATGTCATAGTAATTACATAAGAATATAAATGTATTCATGTATCTATAGTACATTATATACATATGCTTACAACCTGAAATTATTTGCGGCTCTAGCCCACGCTTCCTTCCATTTCCATCTCGATCAGCTTATTAAGTTCTCCTGCGTATTCCAATGGCAATCTTTTTATGACTGGTGAAATGAATCCGTTGACGATCATAGCCATAGCTTTCTCTTTTTCTAAGCCTCTAGAGGTGAGATAAAATATAATTGTTTCGTCTACTTTGCCTGCTGTGGCCTCATGTGCGACAGTAGCCGTTGGATTGTCTACGTGGATTGTTGGGATGGTGGTGGAAACACTTATTGAATCCAGTAATAATGCATCACATTCGGTACTGTTGGTTGCTCCTTCGGCACTCGACTTCATATCCACGATACCACGATAGGTATTGATGCCTCCATCTTTACTGATAGACTTAGAAATGATAGTCGAACTAGAATTAGGCCCTATATGTATTACTTTTGCTCCAACGTCTTGATGTTGTCATGCGGTCGCTACGGCAACACCAATATGATCGGCTTTACTATTTTTACCTTTTAGTATGCTGCAAGGATAAAGCATGGTAGTGCCGGATCATAAGTTTCCTCAGATTCGTTCCATAATACTATCGTCGTCTACTATAGCTCTTTTGGTATTCAGATTATAAGTATTTATTGATCGGTTTTCTACAGAGCTATATCTCATTCTCGATCTTTTTCCTACATGTATCTCCACGAGTCCTGCATGGATCGATTTATTATCGAACTTTGGAGCGCTACATCATTCAATATAATCACAGGTAGCATCATCATCTACGATAATAAGTGTGTGTTCGAACTGTCCACCGCCAAGAGTGTTCATGCGAAAATATGCCTGTAGTGGCTCAGACACTTGCACACCTTTTGGTATGTAAATGAAAGTTCAGCCCGATCGAACAGCTCAGTGTAGTGCCGCGAACTTATGATCATTCACTGGTACAAGTTTCATGAAATACTTGCGTACTAGTTCCCCGTGTTCTTTGAGAGCATTATTCATATCATCAAAAATAACACCCATTTGAGCATACTTTTCTTTGAGTTTGTGATATACCATCTCAGCATCATATTGTCCTCATGCTCAAGCAAGATAACTTTGCTCCGCAGCTGGTATTCCCAACTTTTCAAATTTGTTTTTGATACTTTCAGGTACTTTATCTCGAGAGTCCGTATATCCTGTGTTTCCTGTTTCTGGTCTGGCGTAATAAACTATTTTATCCAAATCAAGACCTCCTAAATCAGGTCATCGACTAGGTAGTTGTTTGGAGTAGAATACTTCAAGTGACTTAAGTCTGTGTTCTAGCATCCAGATAGGCTCTCCGAGATCGGCAGAAATCTTTCTTACGTTATCTTCTGAAAGTCCGGACAGATATATTGAGTACTGTATGATATCTGATGAGTCTATGGTAGATTTGAGCGTCATAATGATATAGAGATAATCAGAAAACAAATTGGTATGAAGTTCAGGGCCGTTTGTCTATTTTAATACATCATTTGATGTATGGTTTCTTGATAGTTATTCTGCTAAGAAGGTTCTTAAAAGATTTCCTCTGTATTTTTTACGAAGTTTAACCAGTGCTCTATCTTTAATTTGTCTTACTCTTTCTCTGCTCAATCAGAATTTATCCCCTATATCTTCTAGAGCTAGAGGCATATACTCTCACATACCAAAGACGAGCTTTATTATTTCAGATTCTCTGGGGCTTAGAGTATTCAACACTCTCTCTAGCTCTGTTGTTAGTGACTCTTTGTATGCTAGACCATGATCTACAGATGGCATACTTTCATCTGGCATGATGCTCAATCTATCATTGGCATCTGGTTCGCTGCTTGATAAAGGTGCGTCTAAAGAAATATGATTTTTAAATCACAGCATTTGATCTACTTGATAGACGCTTATGTCTAATGCTTCGGCAAGTTCTTCGCTAGTTGGATCTCTTTCCTGGTCTTGTTGTAGCGTGATATAGGCTTGATTAAACTTTCATATGGAACCAATCTTATTCAAAGGCAAACGAACGATTCTACTGTTTTCCGCTATGGCTTGGAGAATACTTTGTCTGATTCGCCATACTGCATAAGATATAAACTTAAATCCTCTTGTTTCATCAAAACGTCTTGCGGCCTTCATAAGTCATAGATTGCCTTCGTTGATGAGGTCGCTCAACGATAATCATTGATTTTGGTATTGTTTTGCGACTGATACCACAAAACGTAGATTTGCTTTCGTTAACTTTTCTAGTGCCTCCATATCTCACTTCTTGATACGTTGTGCAAGATTAACCTCTTCTTCGATACTAACCATGGGTGTTTTACTAATCTCTTGTAAGTACCTCTCCAAAGATTGGCTTTCGCGATTAGTAATTGAGTGAGTAATTTTTAGTTGTCTCATGGATTTTTGAGAATAAATTACTATATGGGTTATAAGCAATTGAGCGTAGGTGTCAATATCAGTGTCAAGGTTAATGCAGGATCGACCGAATGGGCTTACTCTGCACCAAATACAATTTTATTTTGATAGAATATATAATCAGATGCATATACTTTATGACCACCAAGTGTTTTCGCTAGAAACTATGGGTGGTATGACCAAATACTACGCGGAACTAATTCAATGACTGCAGCAACAAGGGCATCAAGTAAGCTTGCCGATCTGGTTATCTAATAATTTTTATTTAAAAACTGATTTATCTGACTGATTCCCCACAAAAAGCCTTTTCCCTAGTAAAAAGATTAAAGGCAAACAGAATCTATTATATCGATATAATAAATTTACTTTTTTACACCATATTGATCGTTATTTGAGTGGAGTGGATGTAGTGCATCTGACTTTGTACGATCCCTATCTCATTAAGATACTCAAACATAAAATGATTCCTTTTGTCTTCAATGTGTATGATTTGAATCATAAAACTCAACAACTCAAGAGATGATTGTTGGATATAGGCATGTGTGATTATGCGGATGAAGGTACGAAGATTCTATGAGAAGCTGCAAATGCTATTATTTGTGTTTCTAAGCAAACTAAGTCTGATTTGCTGCACTACTACCCTACTATAGATCCGCAAAAGATTCAGATTATTTATCATAGTATAGATGTGGAGGCGGTACAAAGTATTTGCGATAAGGAAGAGATGCCGCTTATATCTGGTAATTACTTATTGTTTATTGGTAAAAGAGCCGCAGAGTATAAGAACTTTAAACCCTTTATAAGATCTATAGCGGGTTTGCTTTCAAAAGACACTGCTTTGATATGCTTAGGTCATGAGCCATTTACTGATGAGGAATTAGCTTTATTCGATGAATTAGGTATACGTGAGTTTGTGAAATATAAAGGTGGAGACGAATCCGTGAAGTATAATCTTTTTAAGTTCGCTCAGTGTTTTGTATATCCTAGTTTCGCTGAGGGATTCGGTATACCTATTTTGGAGGCTCGAGTCGCTGGTTGTCCTGTCGTAGCGAGTAATATCAGTGTCTTTATGGAAGTTTGATGAGGGGCTGCATTGTATTTTGACCCAAAGAGTACTGATAATATGAAGGAATTGATCGGAGGTGTGATGCAAAACAAAGATATACAAAGCAATTTGAGGGATCTGGGCAAACAAAGGGTGAAAGATTTTGATAAGCAGGTGGAATTGGATAAAACTATCAAACTGTATGAGACGCTATGTTTTAATTGAGAAAAACCTTAAATAAAATAGTATGAAGCAAATTTACTTTGTTGTTTATGTTTCTTGATGTTTACTGAAATTGGAAATTGGTTGATAAGTCTTATTTATGAAGTGTGATACGGTGGCCTATTCGCTGCTAGTTTTATAGAAAATCTAATACCACCAGTTCCTAGCGAGGTTATTATGCCTTTGGGCGGATATCTTGCGTGACTTGGAAAGTTGGACGTTATATTAGTAATAATTGTATGTACTCTTGGTAGTACACTGGGTAATTTGCCATATTATCTTCTTGGTTGGTTCTTGAATGAAAGAAAAATTACTCAATTTGTAGCAAAATATGGTAAGTACTTTTTTGCAAAACCAGAGTACGTTAAGGATTTGTATGAGGTGTTTAAGAAAAACGACAAGAAAATTGTTTTCTTTGGAAGATTTTTGCCTGGGGCAAGAGGGTTTATAGGTTTGCCGGCTGGTAGTGCGAAAATGAACTTTTTACAATTCTTTTTTTATACCCTTATGGGTACTCTTGTTTGGACAGTATTTTTGGTGTTTTTGGGATATCGGATGGGGGCACAGCGAGAAACAGTCGTAAAGTACACTTCAGAATATGAGCATATTATGATTTATATCGTGGCACTTGGTTTAGCGGGGTTTATAGCATATATTATTTATAACAGAAATAAGAAGAAACAACATGGAAAGTAATCAGACATTATCGGGTATACCTAAATGGCTCTATTATGGAACAGGCATTTTATTGTTTGGGCTTATTGTGCATTTTATAGTTATGAATTTTTTTCAATTTGTAGTAGGTTTACCGAAGCTTGTTATGACTGCTCTTTCACTTTGGAAAGAAATCATAATCTGATTATTGTGTATGTGAGTATGTGTGTATCGTATTATTACGGCCGGTAGTGTAAGGAAATGGCGGGAAGCTCTGCGATGAGATACGTATTTTCGTAACCTTTCCATTGGCTTTGCGGTAGTAATGGGCATAACCTTATTGAGTAGTATTTTTAATGGTTCGCGAAATCACTATATTATTGCATGGAGATATGATTTTATACCATTTGTCTTGCTATTATTGGGCTATCAGATAGCTCAGATTATTTGATCTTTACAGGTCAAGCATCTTACAAACCTATATATAGAGGTAATGAGGCGGATTATTGGATTTGGGCTCTTGTGGTATTTCATCATTAGTTCTCTTCCTTGAGCATTAAAACTGTTTGGTTATGACAGACATGTCTATGAGGGGAAAATGGGTCAGGAACCTCCAGCAGTATATTACGCTGCTTTGGATCACGGTGCACCTAGGAATCAATTTTTGTGGGAAAGACCTATTTTTTATTGATTTTACTTGGTAGCGTTTTGGCCATTGTTTTTCTTGTTGTATCTCAGGAAGACATCCAGAACAGAGCAAGTATTTTATTGATGATTGTATATTCTCAATATTTTTAGTACCTTTTCTAGATCGGCTTGGTTGGCTTGGATTATCCAAACAGTGCTTCTCTTCTTCTTACTCTACGGTAAGCAGGCAATTAAGTATCTCAAGTATCTTCTAATCCCCCTGATAGGATTGGGATGATTAGTAGGTGTCTATTTCTATTATGAGATATTCTGACCGGGAAGGCAGTTTAGTAATACTGGGCATATCAATGCATTCTTGGACTCGATGAAGATTCTTAAAACTAATTGGTTGCTGGGACTCGGTGCCGGTACTGCATGACCAGCTAGCCATCAACTAGGCATCGGATTCAATCCTGAGAATCAATACCTGCAGATATGGATTGAATATGGTATAGTAGGATTTTTAGTCTGGCTCGCATATTATTGATATTTAAATATAAGCTGACTGTTCAATAAAGGTTGGAATAACGTAAAGAATTATCGACAAGATACTGATATAGAACACTGGAATAACCATAGATTGATGTTATTGGCATGCAATATAGGCTTATTGTGATTATCGCTTTGTGGTTTAGTATTACATTCTCTGGGGGATAAAATGTCTTTTTGGCCCTTAATGTTACTTTATGGCTTGCGATTAGCCACAAAAAAACAATAAAGGCAATAGATTTACGTCTTTTATTGTTATATGATAAGTTATTTCTGACCCTCTAGATATCCCTTGATTGATCGTTATAAAACCGTTCTGTCTGACTTTTCTCAAGAGGAATTATCCTATCTTTTAGAATTACAGAAAATCTATAAGGGGTATGAGGCTGTAATACAGAAAAATGTAAATATATTTGGAGAAAAGACGATCTTTTCTTTTTTTGCCTTATTGGGCTTATATATACAAGTGAAGAAAGCTCTCTCTATAAGTCATTCTGTGGCTTTGGATATCTATGATGTGGTTGCTAGCTATAAGTATTCTTATATTATAGATGACTTGAGGATTTTTGAAGAAAATATTATTAGTTTGAGAGATCTTTTTTGGGAGAATAGAGAATTCAATGCTGCTTTTATGCAAGAATATTTTGATTTCACTATAAAGTCTCAAGAAACTATGGATGTACTTATAGGATTTTTGCATAGTCCCCATATTGAACAAAGAGTCATGGGTAAGTGTTTTTTGTTGTGAGTAGATAGCAACGCTACGCATAGCTTTCATCAAGATGAGCTTAAAGATATATTTGGAGAAAACTATAAACAGATATATGAGTTGCGGGACAGATATATCAAAGTATTTATTCAAAAGTATGCGACTTTTTTCAATCAATCGCTACCTTGCGGTGAATATAATACTCCAAGCGCATGTCAGAATATGGCGGATGAATTGTATGAAATACTGGATTGTGCTCTGGGGATTGCTTCGGATAAATTGAGGCATATAAAAACCATCTCCAATCACTATGGAATAAAGTACTAGTTAGTGTATTTGCAAATTTCTGCTTTTCAGCTTATACTTATATCATCTATTACTTGTGCATAGCCGATGATACAACGAGAATTATTACTCCATATACTTATTCCATTGATTGCCATACTCAATCCTTTGGTGATACTTCCTTATTATTTATCGACTAACCCTTCAGCGGATAAATCGTTAGCAAAAAAAGATGCTGTAGTTATGGCTTTTGCTGCATTTTTAATACTCACTATTGGTGGATTTATAGGCCTAGAGTTGTTGGGACTTTTTGATTTAAAAATGAGGTACTTTAAAATAGCCTGAGGGGTTATCATTGCTTATAATGCGTTTCGTATGGTGACTTGATTGATGCCAGCAGGACATCATAAGACTGGAAGAAAACTTGGTGACATTGCCAGTAGATGACTTATCATTCCGCTTACTATGCCATTGGTTGCTGGTCCTGGTAGCCTTGCTTATGTGATTGGGCGATTTTGAAGCGGAGCACAGGTTATTTGAAGTCTTATTGCGGCCATTGTAGTCGCTTGTTGACTCTATTACCTG
>CAZLWR010000008.1:0-37385 GCA_964563595.1 uncultured Candidatus Peribacteria bacterium
ACTTCATTGTTTCCGCTTGCCTGATAGCCAATACATGGCCATCTATATTGATGCTTTCGTGGAAATCAGGGTGAGACAATAGTTGTTCTTTGGCTATATCCAAATTGTTCTTCATTTCCTTTTCAGCAAGCCTGGTACGAATATACAATCTTGCTATTTCTATTAATGATAACATCTCGACTTATAAATGAATAAAGTAAATTAAAATGGCAAGTCACTGTTCCAGTTTTTTTCTTGCTTACTTCTTATCCTGTCAGTAATAGGAGTTGCTATTTCTTTATCTGCAACATCTTCATCATCTACAATATCATCTATAGTCTGAGTAGATTGTGGTACTTCGGGTGTTTGCGTTCTATGTTCTTGCTGCTTGAATGTCGTTAATACGGTTTTGAAATACTCATTTAGCGGTGTCCAATGTGTTTTCTCAACTGCTCCATTATCGTCTTTATCTCTTCTCAATCAGTTAAATATCATATCTCTCTCTTCATCTTCAATTTGCTGTAGCTTCTCTCACATGTGGTACACTGAGAATCATTTATTGATACAAGCTATTTGTTTATTGGTAACTTTGTGCGTATAAGTTGATGCTCTATTATACACAACCAACTCTAGTTGTCATATTCTTTCTCACTTATGGAAGCATCATATAAAACGCCTGATATTCCTATTCCATCGTGTGCTAAAGATCAACTTTTGCTCTCAACTATTGTCTCGCAATTCTAAGTATACTTTCTCTTTTGGTCACTTTTTTGTATCAATAACTTTTGTATACATTCAGCCAAACCATCACTTAATATTCTGGTGTTTGTTTGTTCAATACCAGTCAGATTTCTCATCTTCATTAAGAATAGGTTCTCACCTCCTAGATACAGTAAAATAACATTCTTTGGCTTCTTCTTCCAAGCCTTCTATACCAGCTACATATGCTGGTGGCCTCATTCATCAAAACATAGACATTACACGGACTAAATAAAATAAATTGATTAGTGGATCAGGTCCATTATATGCCAAACAATATGCTCTGGATCGTACTTATTCATATAAGCGATAAGATTATAGGCTTGTTGCATGGAAAGATTATTGATTTTTTCCACTCAAGGCCCATATTGCAACCAATCGTTGAATAGGTCGTTAGATTCCATACCCATCTTGTTTACCCATACAGTTCGCACATCATTTAAGATGTACTTTGGTGCTAGGACTGACATGTTACACTAATACGGTGATAAAAACTACGGTGTTTGTATCTCACTGGTGTGAGTGGCTCAAAGTTTTATACTGGTTACCTCCCCAGTTTTGCACTCTTTTGTTACCGTCCTTGACTACCTGTCACATTTGATAACATTACCATTATAACTTTTTCTCTCGTGAAATGCAAGAGAATTTGCATACATTTTTACATTTTCTTTTGCACATTGATTATGTTACTGTTTGTGGCTCGTCCACTAGTATTCTATCTATCTGTACCCCCATTAGCTCTAACTTATCCAATGTTTTCTTTCCAAACTTGCCTTCTCTCTTTGACCTCTCGAAATGTGCAAGATCAATTTTAGAGTACTCATCAGAAAAGAACTGGTATTTGAATATTCTCTTTTGCTTCATTATTCTTTGGACCTCTTGGTTAAGTGCTGTTGTATTTACATTGTACTTCATAGTAATCACTTAATGATAAATTATTCTGCTATGCAGTTATATATGAACTTAATGTCTTGAAGAGTACGTTTTGAGAAATCGTACTTTTTTATTTTCTGTACCATTCTTGCTCTCTCGTTTGCTTCCTCATATTCCTGCTCATTCTCATAAATACTTAATGCCCATGTACCAGAACGGTTTCTGACAGTCAGTCTGTCTTTTGGGATGTAAGTATTGGGAAATTTATCTATTCTTATGTAGTCATGGCCAACAAATGCTATCCTTGATTCTCCTGTCGTGACTCTCATAGAAGTTGTACTATCCCAATGTCTGTAAAATACTTTTTTTCCTATCATTAATATCATTTAGCTTAGTATGGACTAAATTGCCATAAGTAGAGCGACAAGTAACATTTGTTGTGGTTTAATTCTCTCATGTTATACCAAAGTACTTAGCTAAAAAGTTATACCACGCAGCTTTCACAAACTTGTTACCATAGCCTCAGTTAGCAAGACCTTGAATCACAACACTATTAGCATCACGCTCGAACTCTTCTTGCAGTCAGGCCAAAAGTTCCGCTCTTGTTGGATCCTTTATAATTATATCAATTTCAGCATCTCTTTTCAAGAGATATTCTTTTTTCTGTTCATCTTGTTCAGCTTTTTTTCTGGCATTTTCCTGTTCCTCTAGCTTCCTCTTGGCTCTTTGCTCCTCCAACTGCTTTTGTTTTTCTTCTTCTGCAATGTCTCATTCTGACTTATGATTTAACTTCTTGTATTGATTAATGATGCTTGCTCGTTCTTTGTATATGATCTCCGGACAATCAGCTGTAGTAACATACTTGTGCGAGCTCATGAATATAATGCCTCTTACGAAGTCAAATATAGTCTTTCACTCTTTGAGGTACTTGGCTATGGCTGTTCTGAACTTTAAGTTCTTTTCGTTAACTATGTGACGTACAAATCACCTTTCATTAATTCAAGGGCGGTACTCGAGAGGGATTTTTTGTTCAGCACACGTTTTTTTCATAAACTCTATCATCTCGTTTATTTCCTCATTGCCTCATGGTTTCCTTTTTTTCTTAGAAACTGTTTTTTTTTCTTTTTTTTGTACAGAAACAATGGCACCGTCAGGTGCTTTATCTTTAGATAAATCTTTTTTATTATTACTATCTTTATTAGTTTTCTTCTTACTTAGTAGTGTTTGTTTTCCCGTTTTCGGTTTACCCGTTGACGGGTTTTCCGTAACTGGTTTTTCATATATGTCATAGTCATATCATCAGAAATGGCCTTTTTCAACCTTGATTTGTGATCTTACTATGTATCCATTTTTTATCAATTCTCTAATACCTGCACTTGTACTATCTCTTCAATCTGTACTGTGGTTAATAAGCTCCGTTATATATATTTGTCGGTCATCTGGCAAAGATAGTAAGTAGGCCAAAATTCCTTTCGCCTTCCACGATAGTTTAGCATCTTGTAAACCTGTCTTGTTCATTGTTAAGTAAGGATGATCTTTGTCTTTTCTAACAGTAAATTTAGACATTTTTGTTTCAGTTATAAGATAGATATATATTGAACAAAACCCTTATAGGATAAAGTGGGGGCTTCAAAAACTATACAATAACTCCTGCATAATCCTTGCCACTCTATCCTGTAAGAGCCTTATAGTTTTTGAAGCACTTCTATTATAGAGATTTGCCACATCAAATGCAAATTATTTTTCATTTTCCTGTGCATTTTTCATGTCTTCTGCTCTTTGTAAGAGGTCTACACACTGTTTAACTCACATTCGGTAAGATGATCTTAATGCACACTTCATGCCTTTTAGTTCATCGAGCGGTATGGCATGCATCACCGCTGGTTGCACTTCATGTGTGAACCATAGGTCAAATGCATCATTAAGTACCTTAACGTACAAGTCTATAAATCAATCTACATCAACTTTTCAAATGTTACTTGTCTCTAAAAAATCTAAATATACACATTATGTAAAAACATCAAACTGCAGACATTACACAATATAGTATAGGGTTTGCATGGAAAAACGCTCCATAGTACATTGCAACATATATACATACCGGTCACCATGTACAACAGTACACCAGTACAGTTTTTGCTATCCTACTCATTCTCCACTTTTTTAATGATAAAAAATTCTCTATTGTGAGTCTGTGGATCTGGAGGTCATTGTAAAACACATCTAGGACCAGAAACGGGGGAGCTAGAATCTTTCACATAGTCAATAATAATCATATCGTCCTTTGGATTGAATTCTTCTAAAAACAGTTCTACGGTTATCTTTTGCATATGCCTTCTGGTAGAGTTTCTAAAAAGCCGAGTACTAGTTTTTGCATTTCTACAGGCCATTCTAATATAGTCTGTTGGAATGTTCACCTATTAATATCCATGTAGTATTGTAGCTGCTTTCGCTTTTCTATGTCTCATTCTCGTGTATTAAGTTCAACATCATTAGTTAGCAAAAAACACAATCTTCAATAATTCATAGGGTGTCAGATTATTTCAATGCTGTCGATATAATCTTCAATAATCTCTCATGTACTTTCGTATACTTCAATGATGTTCTGATAGTCAGTTTCGTAATCATAAGAGCCTACTCTGATTAAACTAGTTTCCCCTTGTCAGCCCATTTCGTTTAGTCAAGCTTCCGTGTATTCGTCAGTATATTCTCTGATCCACACAAAGCATCAAAAACTCAACGTCTTATCCGCTCGTTTTTGTATTTTTAGTTGCAGTTCTGTCATTATCTTTTTTTTTATAAATAAATGATTCTTGTTTCCGTTTTTCTAAAAGTTTCATATTTTCGGTTTTTGATCTTCGTTTTTGCCAACTTTTATCATTTGTAACATGTTTTAACCATGTTGGATGTTCTGGCTTTTTAGCATAAGGATCTGCTTTCCTAGCACACCTTGAGCATAGTTCTATGTACTCGCCATTGATTTTCTTGAATTCCTTATGATCTCCGCAAAATCGCAATCAACATCATCTCTCTGGTCGTGGTTCTCATCCACATAAATAACTTTGTCATCTGTGTATTTCTTTGTTGCATTTCGGGTGAGTACAAAAACACGGTACACCATAACCTCAGAATGTTCAGTCATCTAAGCCATATACTGCATATCACATAGTATAGTTTAACTTATAAATACTTGCTAAATTCAACTAACAGCTTCTTTAGTTCTGGTCGTTTCTCGCTGGTAATTCGTTGAAGTTCGTTTTGATCGTATAGTTTATGATTGGCCAAGAATATCTTTATAGAACCAAATATACTAACCCATTTTTCTATATTCGCTACCCTTTCGTCCATTGTGTCCATATCGCCTCTTTTTCATGGTCATACTTCTATAGTCTCACTAAGGTGTATTATCCTACCTCGTGTCAACGGGTGTCAGATTATGTTCTTAACGTCATGTATGAATATTTCTTCTTGGTCCACAGTATTCCAGTGTTTTACATAGAGCTTCGGGGCGTTGTTGCTTAGTAGTATAAAGTTATTTCAACGTTGTATGTACCAGCTCATGCCTGCTTTCTCATTTAACTCCAGCATACATCAAAAGCTTAGTTCTTTATTACGTAGTTTATCTAGTTCAGGACATAAAGTGTTTGTCATGGTGGGGGAATGTAAATAATTAAATAATCTGATTATTTTTTGCGAAACATACCTAAGTGAACTACTTTACTCAATAACCACTTCCGTAGAAAGTCAGGCATTCGTATTGGCTTCTGTTTAATATGCAACTGGTAGTAGTATGTAAGTGTTTCGGCTTCTTTCTTTGCATACATGGCGTACATAAGCGTATCTATCATATCACTGTGCTTTGCCTCACCTGTATCGATTATCCTACAAGTTCAGATTATATTTTTATTTTCTTTTGTTTGCATGGTAAGGGGGGAGGGGTTAGAAATAATCAGGATTATAATCCTTGTTCTTCTGTCTGATCCACTATTGCAGATTCATAATCACAAATTTCTTGTTCTGTTTTCGATTCATAGCACTCTTTATGACATCTATAAAAATAACTCCTGTTACTCCCTGGTACTGTAAATGAGACAGTCCTTATTGGCTGGCTAAGTTGTTTTGTACAAAATAAACAGTAGGTAGTTATTCAAGGATCATGAGCTGGTTTTGATCCTGATCCTTCAAAGTATCAAAACACATCTGTATTTATCTTAGTTGTCATTTTCAGATAGTCTACTTAAATAAGATTCTCTCAATTCTTTATCATAGCATTCTTGACATACCAAATGTCACAATCATATACCATTGTGTATCAGCTTGGAAGTGTAGCAATTACCGTATCACTCAACTTTGCCACACGATACACAATTTATCTGTTCTTCCATATCAAGAACAATCAAAGGACAGTTCCAATCTGTGGGAACATTATATTCTTCATACTTTTTTGTTGCTTCGTTTCGTTTTTTCATAATACCAGTGTGGTTAAATGAACGATAATATATGACTTATAACATCAACATTAAATGCATTTCACAGGCACTTATAGCGTTGTGTATTACTTATTCAGGCAGTATAATTATCTGGTAGTCCTTGCAATCTTTCGCACTCAACTGGCGTTAGTTTTCTTATTACATGTCAGTCAGTAAGTTTATTGTTTTGTTCTCGCGCATTGCTTGATATTGTAGGACTCTTATCGTGAAATTCTCATCATTTATTAAACCCTCTAGGTCTTTGGGTAATATATAATCACGTCTTAGCTCACCCTCCTCATCAATTTGCTGATAAAGTAACAGACTTTCACTCTTGTGAATACACTCTGTCCCCTTGTCATCATTTATTCAAATGTCATACCCTAACCATTGTGCGCTGTTTTTTTTGTACACTATTTCGCTCAACGTCTCAGTTATATGAGGCTGTAAGAACAAATGATTTTCAATTGGTTACCATTCTTTCATCTACCTCTCAACTTTCTAATATATCTTTCAGTAGTATTCATCTATCGCCTGGCTGGGTTACTCAAGGTATATTTGTTCGGAAGAGCCTTTTACGATTTTGTGCCGATACTAAAGCTGCATTTATCATTACTGGTTCTACTCATAGCTCTTTTGTGATTGTGTCTTTAGCTTCCTTTGGCATACTAGCAACATTTTCTAAAATGAAGTACTTCGGATTCACTTCCTTCAATATTCTTACGTACTCTCGAAATAGTCAAGATTTATTGCCATCTAATCACTTGCGATTGTTTTTTGCGATTGATAGATCTTGGCAAGGTGATCATCATATAAGTAAGTCAATAGTTCAACAAATACTAGTCATTAAGTATCAATCTCTATGAAAATTAAGGCTATGATTAGTATAGTTTACATTACACACGTCTCAAATCTGTACTATGTCTCCATAGTTTTTATCTGATACCTGAATGGCAAATTTATCAATCTCGCTGGCATAATATATATCTACATGTAGTCAAGCTCTCTCCAATGCAACCCTAGCACAACTTATTCAATCAAATAGTGATAGTACTTTCATAAATATCCTTTTTAAAGTAAATAGTGTATAGTAAAGTGTGTACTATGCACTGTACATTTCCATTAACTGCAAGATATTAGGCTGTACTCAGTCGTGAATATCTTGCAGATAAGCAATACATCTTTCTTTTGGAGTCGCTTGTTTATATCTCGGATCTTCTCAATCATTTACAGGGTATATCATGAACTCATTAGCTATACAGTTTTCAAACAATGACCATGCATCAATCATCTCTGACTCGCCATACTTGACAATATGCCATCTCAGACATCATTTGTCTTGTTCTTTAGTAGCACACTTTCGCATAAGCCATTGATCATCTTTGGTACGTTTTAAGTATTGTATGACACCTTCTAATACGTCTAGGATTTCACCTTTCATTGTTTCGCAACAGATGGTAAATTATTGAAAATCGCTAATTCAGATGGAGACATATTACTCAAATATACTTCTTGATTAAGCACCTGTAGCAATAAGTCATTCTGTGTTTTGTCTCAATCGTAATACAATGACTTAGTACCATCCTTATTTACCTTTGTTTTAATAATCGGTTGTTCCATAGTAATTAACAATCTAAATTTGGGGTTTTATTGTTACAATTATAAAATAAACTATTTTTCAAAAATTATTCCTGCTATCACAAGGACAACAAGTAATCATAATGCTAAGATCATAGTATGCAATTACAAAATAAATATTTTAAAAAAGGCTCCGTATTATAGGGCCTGCAGTACTTTCTAAGTGTAGTGGCCCAACTACAAGATAGAATACGGAACTATTATTTGGTTGGTTACATTATGATGATACAGTTTGTTATGCAATTTGCAAGTCTTTTTTTTAGTTGTTTTGCTATGCATTGTTTCACTGATGTATAATAGGATCTATGTGGTACATAACACCAGATTCACTATATATACCTATCTTGTCACTATCTGTATGTGACAGTAGCAGCTTTAGTATGCGGTCTGGGTCTTGGCAGATCAGCACTCTTTTATTTTTTTGCTTTGGGTCTTTTTTAGTGATGGCCACACGGTCAGTATTATCTCATAGCTTACTGATTTGTTCGTTAGTAAGTGGGAAATACCTCTTCATATCTTCCACCGGCATCCCATCGTACTCAAATAAGAATGATACTAAGTCTTCAACATATATCCCATCAATAGTAGGCTTATACTCTTCTTTTGACTTCGGTAATCATACGTAACTGACTATGTCTTCTAGGTACATGATAAGAATAATTCAAGAGGCATAAATGAGAACTTTTGGGTTGATAGTTCACCAAATCAATGTTAATATCAAGGATGATTTAACAATATACCGTGATAGTTTGGATCTATTCATACCATATACCCAATTTTGGATCCAACGGGTAAATCTTGTCATAGGTTATCTGTAAAAATTAAATATACACTTTTCAGTGGTCGTCTTGGTATGGTAAAACATGCGTGCAGTTATTGATGTCAAACTTTTTAACGATACTGGCGTATGCATTCCGTCCCAATGCGTTCACCGCTATTACAGTTCTCAAATTACGCACTCTTCTAACCAATTCACCTCGCTTATCTAAATATGGCCTAGCCTTGATAATATTTTTCTCGGCAATATATCTCCACCGGGATTCGTGCATCTCGGCCACTACCTGTTTTTCAAGCATCTCTAGTTTTTGTGTTAATGTGTTCATGATAATAAAATAAAGAATAAATAGATTTTACTTGCAGTGCCTTGTTGTCTGCATAAGTTTAATGATCCTGTCTTTTTTCATTTGTTGCATTCTTAATGACATTGGATCTGAATCCTGCATCTGGTAGTTAATCTCAGATAAGCTAACTCTGTACAAGTTAAGCTGAGCTTCGCAACTCGCAAATGCAGTTGATACAAATGATAATAGAACAAGAATTGTAATAATTAATTTCATGAGGTTTGACAAAGTAGAGTAAATACAACTAATTATACTGATGGCACTTTCAAAAGTCAAATTTTTGATGAAAAATAAAAAAATCCGCCATGATAAGCGGATAGTTTGCGTGTTGTAGGTGACCACAATATACAATTAAACTACTCTTTGTGCCTCAGTTACATCCCTATTCCTGTCTGCCTCTGTATTTACTTCATCTGCTTGCTCTTGTGAGACCGCCTCATCAGCAACCGCATCTTCAATTACTGCGTTTCATGCTTCTTGCACTCTTTCAGCTAATTCTTCACTTGCTTCTTCCACTGTTCCAGTATTATCTATGATATTACACATACCGGACCGGAACATGAATTCGTCTAACTTAATAAGTGCCTGTTGAAATGGGAGCCCTCTTTCAAACGGTAATCCTGTAAACACATTAACAAGGTTCTGATGTGCAGTTTTAACATTGTTTTGTACTGTTTCGATAAGTTGTTTTTGTTGTGCAGTTAATTCCATAATGATGAATTTATAAGTAAATAGGATTCTGAATAACTATTGGGATTTGTTTTTCAACATATCAAATACACGTAACGCCATAATAGCAACTTCTTTTCTCGTTGCAAATTCATCAGCTCTTCATCAGCTCCGTATTCCGAGCAATGCAGCTCTATCTGACTCTGGAAGCTCTCAAGTTGTGGTTACCGGTGCTTCTACTTTTATTGCCTCCCAGTCTGATATATATGGAGTTGGATCCAACCATCATTGATATCACTTGGATCTATCTTTGGATCTTAATCCAAAATGCAAATGTACTGCTGTAGAATTTCCGCTGGTTCACATGGTTCAGATCTTCTGATTTAACACAACTGTTTCTCACGATTTAACACTTGTGCTTCATAAGTGTGCATAATAAGTAGTGAATTCTCATCCGTCAATTATTATATACATGCCAAATCATTTGGGATCATTTAACACTTGTACTATCCCAGTGTGTGCAGCATAGATATCAATCTTATCTCAAGGATTTGGTCCTGCATAGTCTAATCCTTCATGCTTATTCCATCATTTCACAATTTCTCAGTACATCCACTTTCAATTGATCTTGAAATTGTCCCCGTACTTCTGGGTAAGTCTCCGGTCAATGTTTCTGTAGCCCTTGACTGGCCTATAGAGTTTATCCAACATCTTGTATTGAATTTATATCATGTAAATTTGGTTTTACTTGATCTGATGATTGTATGGCTGAGATTACTGTATTTGTTATCTCACTGGATGGTTTTGTAGTATCAGTTATTGATAATGTATCAGGTTTTTCTGCAGTGCTTGGCACTCTAGTACCCAAGTAGGCTCATACTATCAACCCTACAAAGCCCAGGTAAGCTACTACCAGAACTAGCGCAAGCATCTTTTCATTGCTTGATAGTTCATATGCATCAGGTGCAAATATCGCTACCAGTATCGATATAATAATGAGTAAGAAAACACTAGCTACTGATCATAGAAATGCTACTGAAAGTGTAGAATAATTATAAGATGGCTGCATGAGTTAATTATTTTATTAAATGAGGTCTATACCGTTTGTCTTCATCCATATTTAGTAGATCTCAGAATATCTTTTGTACTTGTGTACTATAAACTTGTGAGTTAATAGAATTCAATAATCTGATCTGTTCTTTTGGAGTAGATCAGTTGAACAGTCTATGCAGTGCAACATGGATCTGTTCCACAAGTGGCAGTATATTTTCCCTATCGTGCACATTAAAACGCTCACTATTACACTTTGGTATCACATGATGCTTGGTGTAAGGAAGGCTTTTTCACATTACTATGAAGGTCTTAAATAAATCATTTCCCCAATCCAATGTTATACTAATCAGTGGAAATTCTTGAATAACTGAGAAGAAATGCGCTCCTTCTCTTGCTCAAGACGTAGCTCACTTACTAACAATTCCCTTCTGAGACGTGCTATAGCCTGGCTAATATCATCACCGTCCTTAAGAGTACTTAGTATTACTCCTACCCTACTTTTCAGGTCTGATACAATACTTTCTTGATAGTAATCGTCCAATTTTTCTGGGGTACTCATGATACCGGTAATTCATTAGGAAGTAAAACTTTTATAGACTGTACGCAATAGACAGGAACAGAAGTATAATAACAACTATCACCCTGAATAGATCTTTGCTCATTAAGCTTATAATAAGTATAAAGAGAGCATAATGCTCAAACTACTAATATTGGCACAATTCGCTTTATGAATCTTTGAATGTCTCACCGTGTGTTTTTATTATCTATCATATGTGAAAAAACTTATAAATTATCCTTTAATTTTTGTTTAGCATAAGAAATCATATCTATGATTTCTTTCCCAGTCAATCATCATGCCAATCCTGTAAGACATACATACACTGTGCTATTTACCTTATTCCCAGTGGTTAGTTCGAGTTTAGCAATTCGCAGTATTCCCAGTAGCGCTATAAGTGATAGTATATAACGTAGGTAATCTAGAGCCATACTAAAGATATTTCTTAAAGGATATTATGAATTGACATAATAAATGACCCAGCTTGAAGAATACTCAAAACAATGAAATATTGATCAGTAACTGGGTTATTGTTTCAGACATTTTTTTATGTAGTAATAATGTGATAAAAACCCAAAAAGAAATCATCCTGCACTAAATAATACGTTTGTGAAACTCATGGGTTACAGGTTTTATTATAAAGATTATTCAACTTGTGCTTCTGTCGTTTCTTGATCTTCTACTACTATGCTTCTTGTCACATCCTCACTATCATTGAAGAATGGGTGTTTTTTGGCACAATTATACGCTGCTTTGTATGCATTATTACCTTCTTGACTCAGAGTGTCTGCTGAGAAGTACTCATCATACTCTTTATTTGTGATGGGGTAATGGAATGTATGAACTGGGTCTTTTTTATCTACCATAGCTTGTTCACTAGCATAACCATAAAAAATTGCTTCACCGCATTTTTCTCTTGGGTGTAGTGTTACTGTTTGAACTTGTCGGAATGTATTTGCTAGTTCCGTTCCGTCCTCTCTCGATAGTTCCTTTTTTGATAATGGCATGATGGCTTAATAATAGATTAAGAATGTAATTTGTGCTCCACAAACTTCTTAGCTTGTACCCGTACTCAGTTACTTAAGAGTTCCTCAGAAAAGAATAGGTTATACTCTTCTTCATTTGATACTCTGATAGTTTCTTGTTCTCAGTCTCTAATGAACGTAACATAGCTTACGTCATTGTTCGGTCACTTGTTTAAACAAAGTTCTAGTAGTTCCATAGGTTTATAGTAAAAAAGTTAAATAATATTTATGCTCGTGTCCCGATTTCAGTTGTAGCAATCCACTCTGTATCATTGATAGCCACCAAAACGAGGACAGAACCAATTGCAGTAGATGTAACCGTTCACGCTGGAGCAGTTACATTAGTATTTCTGCGGATGGTATCTCCTGCTGCGGCAGTAACGTCTATTCCGTCAGCATCCTGAACAATAAATGTGTATGTATATCAAGCAACAGCGGTCGGGAGGTTGAAAACAATCTTAGCACTGGCTCACTCGTTAGTATATACTTTATTGCTTTCTGGTGCTGTTATGTTTACAGGAGTAGACGCATTGGCAGAGACAACACGAGCGTTTAGGAGTCATCAATTGTTGTCTACACTCATCTTAGTTACTCATCATACTTGTGCTAGGATAAGGTTCTTAGCTCAAGATCAGAGAGATCATTCAGTAGGATTTACAAGGAGTGCTGTATATCATGCAGTTCAAGATTGGTTTATTATCGGTGTAATGCCACATGATGTAAACACACCGGAAGAACTAGTAGATGTTGGTTGTATCCTCAATAAAGGATTAGAAGAACTAGAGCTGCTGGATACAACAAACTCAAAGGCAGGAAAAGCCGTTCACATTCTAAAGCTTTGGCTAATTCAACCAACTAGCCTCAGCTCTCTTTGGGTTCAACTTCATCACCTTTCAGTAGATATTTGAAATATATTAGAGGATCGACTTATTAGACCTCTTTCATAATTAGTAGTCTGATCTGCTGTATTATATGCTGCCATACCAGTAGTAGTTGAAGCATAAGTAACTGTGTGTGTTGGTGCCTCAGTACCATATCATACCATTGTAGCTAAAGTATTTCACACAAAGAACCTAGCAGATCATCAAACTTGAGCTTTAATAAGTGCATTAGCACCTGAACCTGTAGTTATTTCAGTTGGATTCACTAATAATCCTGTATAAGCAGCAGTAGAAGATTGATTGACCGTTGGTGCGATTGTCACAAAGTTGACAGTGCTCGAACTTGCTGTAGAAGTAGCACTTATCATATCAAACCAAGTACCTGTAGTTGTCCTTGATGTCGCTAAACCAGCTTGAAAGAATGGAGCAGACTGGGTTCTAACTGAAAAACTTGCAGTACTTCATCCTGTACTGTTAGAACTAACAAGGGCTATTGTTCTACTATTTCCTGATCATCATGGCTGTGTTTTAATGATCAGAACGTTAGATTCCCAAGCCATAGTTCACCTCTCAAAGTTGGTTGTTTGATCTGCTGTATTATATAGGTAGAGACCAGGACTAGATACCGGTAGCACCACTGCACCAGCACTAGTAATTCTCATCTTTTCAGACTCAACACTGGCAGCGGATGTCAAAAATACTAAGTCTGCTGTAACTGTTGTGGCTGCTCTTCCTGTAAACTGAGCGAGTATTTTAGCTCAGGTTCAAAGAGTAGTCGCATCAGTGCCATATGATCTAAACCTCATACCAACTGCATTATTAGTAGTTGTATTAGTATTTAGTAACGAGATGGTCCTTGTAGTTACAGAAGTAGTTACGTCTGTTTCTGCTGAGTTAAAAGTAAACATAGATACTCAAGATGTTATCCCTAATACATACGCTTCTAAGTTGGCCTGTTTAACATCCGTGAAATCTCCGGCTTGATTAGTGGCTAGATTCCATTTGACGTTACCATATCACGATACAATACTATCAGCAAAAGGTGCTGTAGCGCTCGTTGGCTGGGTTAAAGAAGCTCTCGAAAGAACTTGTCAAACTACATTTCACATAGCAGAAAAAGGAATAAACTAAATGCAAAAATTCCCGACTTTTTCGCTTGGATTAGTTTGTTACCATGAATCATATTGATGTTTCAGCAGTAGCAGTAGCATTTCCGGTAATCGTGAATGATCCTGCACCAGCAACTACGCTTTTCACAGACGTAAGTGTTGCATCAGCTGTTCTGATTGTTGTGAATATGATACTATTAGCAGTAACAAGGCTATTTGTCACTACTACCGAACCAGCTCATGCTGCAATATTAACTGTTCCAACAGGCCTATTAATAGTCTGGTTTCCAGTAGTTCAGCCTGCTGTAATAGTCCTTAAAAATGTAGGGTTGTTGTATCTAGCAATTACAAATAATTCTAGATTAATCATTTCAACACTAGTGAATGTACCTGGTACATTGGCTACAGTGTCATAAGGCGCATTACCGTATCAAGGGATAGCGGTTGCGTTTGGTGCTGTTGTTGTTGGTGCTGTTGTGCTACCAGTAGGTAATACTTGTCAAGTTACTGCCATTTTCTATACAAAAAAAGAGATAAAAACAAAAGATGTTCTCGACTTTTGTTTCTCTCAGACTTTATTCTACTATTCTTTCCGATAACTCAACTTGTCTTGGATGGGTCCTAAACCATCATAATAATTCATTGTAGCTCTTCTGTGTTATCTTGCACACTTCGTTTTGTTCCAATATAGTCACATACGTCTCTCAAGGCTCAGCATCCATTAATAGTCACATACTTCCATCACGCCGGATTATTATATCTCACGGTTCAGGTGCATGCATTGGATCTTGCTGATCATTTATGATTTTCATCCGTAAATGATTAAATGGTCCGTTTGGGTAACTAATCCAGGCATAAAATCAGTTCTCAAATATGGGCATAGCAATGTTGCAAACTTCCATACTGTACTGTCTTATTAGTGCTGCACTAGTTCAGTCTCAGCACTTTTCCCTATCCCAATCTTTCACGAATTGTACCAAATTGTCTTCAAAAGTGCTGGATCTCAACTTGTCCATGCTCCATGCGCTAATAAATACAACATAACTTATACAATAATTCTGGAGATACAAGACCATAAAAAATTACTGCATCGCATTGTTTGTATTTAATCAGTATAAATATTGACTATTGCAGTAGTTCATTCAATGGTACTCATTGAACTTTAGAGTTATCAAACACAACTATTGTACCTTCCGCATCAATACCATCATATCATAATCTCTTTGCCTTATCAGTCAGTTGTTGAGCATATTCCATATCTACCTTTGATGAATCGTACTTAGTATCAATAAATTTTGATATTCTCGGATCGTTTGCTTTTAGCAGTTTAAGACCTTTCGGTAGTTCATACACACTAATATCAGATCAGAATCTTTTAGCCTCAGAAGGATAATTAGTCATATATGTTCATAAACCAAACTTGACTCTACCTTTTATAGCGACATTTCATCATTTTCACTGTCATCTGAAATATACTCATGGTATAGGTTTATCATCTTTTAATAGATCTTGTACTGACTTGTACTTAGATAACTTTTTCATCAGACTACTTTTTAGAGGTAAGTTATTTCCCCTATTATACTGATCCGTTTCTGATTTTGCAACTCTTTCTTGTATATCTCACTTTAGTTCAAATGTTTCCTTCGGTCTTTTTCTTTGTAGAACACTAGCTAGAGGTGCTCAACTACTACGATTTCTTATATTCTCAGTAACTGATCATAGGATGGATTTTACTTTTCTAGTAGGTACCCCGTTAGTAGCAGTACTAGGAGACAAACTCAAGCCACGGGTTGTATCACGAGTAGGAATAGTAACGCCCCTACTCATATTAATATTTTTCCCATATGGTGCTTTGTTAGAATTATAAAGTTTTTGTGCAACTGATGGGATAGCCCTTTCCACTGCCTTTTTGCCTATTACTACTGCTGTTGCAGTTATAGGATCTCATGCAGCTAATATAGCTCAAACTCATATGTCTTGTAAGCCAAATGTATTGTTTTTATTCTCTTGAGATAGTCTTCTCAATAATCCATCACGTATTACAATAGCTCTTCTCATATCTTTGTTCATCTCCATTATATCGATACCGTATTTATTTGCAACTTCTTCTACTTCACTTGCTATATTGCGCCTCCATGCTGCCAATACCTTGTCTTCAATCCCAGATACTCTTCACTTAGAATCAAATAATTGATAGCCAATAATTCTATCAAAATCCCTACGTATTGCATTAAGTTCACTTGGGGAGTAGTCTGTTTGGTCAATGAGCTCCCTTAGTTTGACAATATAGTCAGCCATATCTTCCTTTAAGATATCAGATCTCTCCATTTCGTTTACCATTATCTTCAATGCTTTTTTGGCATCTTTCGACTCTATACGCTCTGTTTCAGGGATTATTTGCAATTTATTTGTGATTCAGTTGTAATTATCATCTGATATTTGTTGCAGTTTGTTGACTTGGTCGCCTCTATCTAATCATGCAAGGTTTTCCTTCAACATAAATTCACCTGCTGTGATACCTGTATCTTCCACACTTGCTCTTTCGGTAGGGGTCAATCCTATGTCTTTTTCTATTCTTGAAATAGGTAGATCTCTTGTCAGAAATTCTTTGCTCGGTACCTGATCCGCAGCAACTCATGTGGCTTTTTTGAATAGTTTACCTGCAGTCTTTACTGGAGCTGTTACAGCTTCTGCATAAGTCCCTAGTGTTCACATAACACCTCCTTGGTCTGCTAGTTTACTTATTTGTTCTGGAATAATATCCGCTCATACATTAGCGGCTCCACCTGCATCATCCGCAAACTGTCATAGTTTGGAGGCAGTATTTTCAAACTTGGCCAATCATGCCAATTTAGAAGATCACCCAGCTCATAGTTGTACAACAGTTAATATATCGCTAGCTAATCATACTGGGTCCTCTTCCATCAGCTTTCATAATGCCTCAAGGGATCCATATCTTTCTTTCAATGCGGCCCTTCAATTTTCAGTAAGGAATAGCTTTCCTACTCACTTAATAGTATCATACGGGTTGGTAACTCATCTAGCAGTTGCTGTCACTGTTTTTAGTAGTGATGGTACAGCATTGATCACCATGGTCGGTAGTGTAGCAGTATCTGCACCGAAACCACCTAAGTTTTTATTAAGCCAATCCTGGACTTGCTTTTTTTGAACGACTGGTATCTTTTGAGTTATATCGTCAACTACCTCAGTAAGTTTTCATGGTAGGTTAAGCCAATCTGCTACACTTTCTAGTGCATTTGTATCTTGTTTATTCTGGCCAATATCACCCCTGTATCATCACTGTGTAGTTGAGTTAACAGATCTGTTTTGTTGCAGTTCTGGGAATTTCTGCATGATAGTATCTATATCATCTCCTTGTAGAATATTAGCTCCCAGTGAAGACAATACATCATCTGGAACATAATCAAATTCTGGAAATTTAGATCTAATAGTCTGAATATCATCTCACTGCATCACGTTACCTCACAACTGACTTAGTGCTCAAGTTAAGTCAAAATCTTGTGGATCAGGTCCTGTTTTTGGTAAAACCTCCGGAAGTGTGACTTTTGGAGGTGGAGGTGTATAATTATCAATAGCAGATTGTATAGGTGCATTAACTGATTGAAGTCATACACCTTCTATCTGGCCTAGCGGTGCTTGATATGCTGGAGTTTGGTATTGTTCCAATGATTGCATTGGTGGTACTGACTGCATAGGTTTTTTTACCTTTTTAACTGGGTATAGTTGGAATCAAAGAGCCATTGGTATACATATAAGTAAATACTATCTTGCATTTCATCGTCATCCATTGTTAGGATTAGGATTATTATTTGACATTGTTTGTCCTTGATAGAGCGGAACTTTGTTTCAGTTTAAAAGAATACTTGCTGTCACCGCCGGAAGGCCATATGTTGTTCTGATATTGTTATATTGCTGCAATGGAGCTGTTTTAAGGTTATTTAGCTTAATCATAAAGTTAGATGGCGTATCATTCAGCGATGGGATCAGTGGTTCTATAAGGTCGACTTCACCTGCTGTTGCGTTAGCTCCGATGAGGTCATTTCTCATCTTTGACACGAGCTGTGTAACTTGTGTGCTGATATTTTGAGCGTTATTTCATTTTAGCTTCCTGAGCCATTTATTGATAGATCAGTCAACAACTCATACTGGATTATTACCTGCTGCACTAAGTTGCCTCATCAATATTTCGAGATCACTTGCCTTTTGTACAGATGTTTTGACTTTTGGTTCAGAAATAAAGTTATCACCTTCAATCTTCTTAGCGTATGAGAATACTGTATTTTCTAGCTTGTTTGCTGCTCACTTTAAGTCTCACTTATTTACAAGATCTGCAACGGTAGACACAAAAGATCAGTCCATTTCTTCTGGCAGTTGTCTT
Source organism: uncultured Candidatus Peribacteria bacterium (assembly GCA_964563595.1). Lineage (GTDB taxonomy): Bacteria > Patescibacteriota > Gracilibacteria > Absconditabacterales > Absconditicoccaceae > CALMFT01. Next base: position 18,532 of record CAZLWR010000008.1, read on the forward strand.
GCTGATGATATAAGATTTTCTGCGAACTTCTTGTCTTCCGGCTTGCTGACATTGAATCACATGAATTTTAATGCTGCATCAGTGGGACTAAGACCAGTTGTAGCTAGTGCTTTGATACGTGTATTAAGGTTTTCTTGTTCTTTTTCACTATTTCTTAATGATGCAGGGACCAGTGAAGTAATACGAGTGGCAAAATCAAAGTCTACTCATGTTACTGGATCAACCAATCATGCTGTTTGTGATCCTGATGGAGTCGGATTAAGTGGCTTATAGGATTTTAAATATTGTTCCACATCTTTTGAGTTTATCCTTTTACCATTTACTATCATAGAGTAGTCCAAGTGGCTACCGTCTCATCATTTACCTGCGACAGTGTATCCTGAATTACCTATTGCTCCGATTTGCTGGCCAAAGTTCACACTATCTCATACTTTTACATCCACCTTAGATAGATGAGAGTACTGGTGAATATTTCCATATTCATCTTGTACCTGCACAAAATTACCATAGCTAGGAGTAGTTGATTTTCACTTACCAGACACGACTTTAACTACTTTTCACTTAACTGATGGCACTGCATCTCACATATTTCCATCAAAATCTATCCCTGCATAATTATCATGAGCTCCTCAGTAGCTTGTGATTGCTCAAAGTGAATTAACATAATCTGATCAGACTGCAAATGTATCTCATGTGTTGCTTGTAGTTGTAGCACTTGTTCAGTTATCAACAACAACAGATTGTGAAGGGTCGTTTGGATTAACTGCAATAACTCTTCAATCTTTCGTTGTAACAAAGTTGTACTCTGGGTACTTGGCCTTGAGTTTTTGGATATACTCAAGCTTCGCAAGGTCATTCTGATTGTTCAATCAAATGAGCTCCTTTTGTTGATTAAATCATGATGCTTGTTGTTCCTGCTGAAATGCTTGAGCATCATCTTGTAACGCTAATGATCTTTGGAACGCAGTTTCTTGGTCTTGTACTTGGTATTGTCTATTTTGTGCTGCGACTCTACGTGCTTCGTCAATAGCATATTGTTGAGAGTATGCGTTAAATTCTTCCAATTTTATGCTATGTAACCAATTTAACTTTTGTTCAGCATTGGCAAGTTCTTGCTCTGCAAACTGTAGTTGATCTGTTAGTGGCCTAGATAACTGTGCTGTAACTGCAGCAATATAACTCGCCGGGGCATCTCATTCAAATCTCTGAGTAACTATTCTGTTTTGGAGATTAGCTATCTCCCTTTTAATGTTATTAATAGCTGTTCTCTTTTCCTCGATAGTACTTTGTGCTGTTATAATATCATCATCCTCCGATACGAGCTGCTGAAACGCTTGTAATAAGTCAGGGTTATTATCTAATTCGTCTGCAGCTCTCTTGTTGAGCTCGCTATAACTATCTGGTGTTTCGTCTGGCGTTATTATTTGTTGTGCTAGTCTCTTATTAGGATCTACCGGAACACTTAGTATACGCTTCATAACGGTCCCATTTACTATTTTCAGTTTATCATTCTTTCGCTTTTGAACTTGAGCTTCATGGAGTAATTGAGGATTGTACTTACGAAGGTCATCGAAAGTGGCACTACCCATAGGTATCTTCTCGAGAACCTTAGCCAAATCACTTGGTGGCATAGAATTGTATATATCAAAATCCATTTTTCTTTGGATTGCTTGCTTGTATTCTGGTTTATTTTTTTGTTCTTGTGGCACATCACCTCATGCCATAAGTGTATCAAATAGCGTATTGGTTCACTTACTATGGAATCAGTTAAACGCTGCATCAAGTATGTCCCTTTGGGCTTGGGATCTTAGCTCGTAATTGTACGATTTATTAAAAGTAGCTCTATCACTGAATGCTGTGGGATTGCTAACTTGAGCTTCCTGGAGATTCTTTCTTATCTCGTCAAGTCTTACAGGATCATCAGACTGATAATTAAGTTGCTGATTACTCTGTACTACAGGTTTTTGCGTACTAGACTGTTGAGTTTGCTGTTGCTGTGTTTGTTGCACTGGTTTCTGAGTCTGCTGAGGTGTTTGTTGAGCCGGTGTAGCTGGCTTAGACTGCATTTGTGCAGGCTCCCTATACATATCATCACTATTTACCTGTTGTGGGGCCTGTTGTTGCACTGGTTGTGCTTGGGCTACTGGCTGAGACTGTTGCAATGTCGGAGTAGGAGTTGTTTGAACCTGTTGTTGCTGTTCTGGTTGTGCAAAAACAGTTGTCCCAATCATCCTCTTCTGCTCGGTAGCTGGTGCAGGTTGTGCTTGGGCTACGTTGGTGCTAGTAGTCGGAGAGAATACACTTTTGCCGATTTGTCTTTTTTGTTGTGTTGTAGCCATAGTTTACATATTATAATCTCTAAATAGTCACCATTCTATTTCTTTCTTTATAGAAAATGTGGTTCCTCAATCTGTTTTAAGCAATCACGCTCCTCAAGTTCACTTAACTGTTACTGATCAAGGCAATCAGTTTGCTGTAGTTCACCAGTATCATATAACCGGTCAAAGTTCTGCAGGTACACTTCCGATATACACTTCACGTCTTTGTGTCAAAGTGAATTCTGTATCTGCTACTACTCCCAGTGTCGCACTCTTATGTACAGCTTCCAAGTAGTATTTCTCACCGGTGTTATAATTAAGTATGTACATCCTGGCACCAGCCATATTACTCAGCAGTATTTTTGCTGTATAAAATAGTGTATACCGTCATACCCTCTCAATTGTGAATGTACCGTTATTGACTACCATATCATCAAGAGTCGAGTAGGACAACTGGTTCATCACTGGCACTCTCTCGGTGTATCATGGTCATCATACCCAAGCATATGTCTGATCTCATACTTTGTACCATTCGGCTCTTATTGTTCTTTCCAGTCTTCTATGGAGGTAATCCGGTTTGTTTCAGTACAAATACTCTGTAGTATAGAATCAATTATCTTGTGCTGAGCTGAATTCATATATTTTGCTTATGAATTTTTGTTGATTCTTGATTTTATCTAATATGTCTTCTTGAGGTTGCGTGAAAAGTGGATCACCCTCAAAGGTAAGCTGTGGTGTATTGTTTAGTCAAACTGATATTCTATCATCTTGCATAGTTTGGTTTGATAATGTCATAAAGCACATTTACTTCATATACAACTGGCTTACAAAGAGGATTAGATCAAGCATATAATATGGCTTTCCATTCTAGCATGTTAAAATCTACAAACGATTTCGTCTCTCCTGCGGTAATTAATGCGGCATTAATCTCTGCAGGATCTATGATAACCCTGTTATTCACTACATCCGTACCAGTTCTTGCATCAATAGTACGCAACAGTAACCAGTTTGTTCACCTCAAGTTACAGCGTATATAAAATTCAATATATGGATTTCACGCATTTGCTGATTTCGTGCCTTCAAATCCATATCATATCTCAATGCTGGTTATTGTTTTATAGTCTGCAACTCTTTCACCCGTATGCACTCTTTGTATTAGTGTCCCAGATGCCTCTTGGCTTGTTGCACTAAGTGTTGGTTCATAGTTTAAGTCTATTTCGGTAATATAATAGGTGCTTGCTCAGACATCTTGATATGCTATGTACAGGTAGGAATTATGAACACATCAGCACCATGGCCTTAATTGAGTTGCTGGCTGTCGTTCTCTTGCTGTACTAGGTGCAAATCACGGGTAATAAGCTCATATAGAGTATATTCATTGCTCCGCACCAATGAAAGCAACTTCCTTCTTTATTGGTAAGTCTTGATTCATGGCCAAACAATGGAATTCTCAATTCAACACACTTCCGTTAATCTTTTTTCATTCATAGAGCAGGACTTTGTCATATCATTGTGTTTTATATGCACTACTAATCTCGTTTCTAGGTTCATTGGTTACTACCACATCATAGTTGCCCATTACTCATACATTTTGGATGACAATTCATGACCGCTCCATAATAGCACTTGGTTCTTTACTTGTACCATCCCAGAAATATTTTCTAGAACTTTGTGAATCAATTTGCACATAGATGCAAAACTGTGTATCATGTGCTGTTATTCCTACGATATTTTGGCTGTCTTCAAATTGAATCATCAACGTTGGATCCGGGTTAGCACTAAGTTGCGGTTTATATCAAAGTACAATACTTTTTAGTGCAACATATAATGTGGAATCGTAGTAGTTCAATATAGGCATAACAGTCCCCACATCCGGCACAAAGTCATATGTTGCAGTGAATGGACCATTCGCAAATGGTCATCATGTAACCTCTGTATATCATGATGATATTGTAGATAGTGATGATCATGACACTGTGTTTCAGTCTCTATCTAGTAATATGAAGTTCGTGACAACTCATCATGAATTCTTAAAATCTAGTACTGCTGTTGTAAATCAAGCATCAAGAGGTTGTGTATATGCCACTACTGAGTAATTAATGAAATTTTCAGTAATGGATCCCCAAGATCACGCTATAGCATCTACTACCTTAATTCTATGTACTCAAGATGCAGTAAAAATGTAAAGATAATCTTTAAAGATGCAGGCATTAAGAATCTCTTTGGAAGTAACAGCACCGGAAAGTGTGTATGCTAGTGAGTGGTTCTTATATACTCTACCTGCTGATGAGAATGTAAACAAGTTGGATGCATTCACTGATGTCATCGCAGTTATTTTGATACTACCGTAGTCATACTTAGCTACTTTTGGCACAAGTTGAAAACCTCTTGGGTTTCTTCTTGTATCGATATTGCTTGAATATTGAAATGAACCATCAGGACCCATGAAGGCATCAAATCCCAGACCAGCGTAAAATTTATTGGATGACCATTCGTAAGCCATTATTTCATAAACGTCTTAGGAATATAAATAGCTCTCTCCATTGGCATTGCCACAAAATCAGTTAATTTACGTAGCATGAGGTTCATGGACCTCTCATACTCTGCTTCTGCTTCTTGTTTTTTATTCACCAATCATCTGAAATCGTAGATCCATTTTTTAATTCACAAAACTAATGTATCATGGTACTCCCATGGTATACCTATTTGGGCTTCTGTAGCACTAGTTGTAATATCAAATAGCTTTCTGATTGCTTCAATCTTTATTCCTGCTGTTACTATCGCTGTCGGTGCCGGATACACATAAATCGCATTATCTTGAATCAGGAAAACTGGATTAGTGGCATCCTGATATGTTTTATAAGTATCTATGAATTCGTAAGCTACACTTTGATTGGTCTCTTGACACTTGATATACTTAGCATCTGTTGTAGCATATTTAATACCTATGGACAAAAGCTTCCTTAGTTCAATTGTTCCTGGGGTCCACAAAGAAGTCACTGTTCATCACGATGTGGCGGTTGGTAGTGAGTACTTTTCCTGATTTGCCACTGTATCTATAGTTAATGCACCATAAAAAATATGCTCGTTAATAAACGATACAATCCTTGCTTCAATATCATGTCTCACGAAATTGACATAAGTAATAAGTTTAGGATCAGGCATATTAAACGTATCTGTGCCTGTTAGGTCTCTACTGGTGGTCATCAGTGTCGCTGCGTCCATTGGCTGATTAGTATCTAAATAATTAGCAACACGTTATAGAGAAAGTCGAGAAGAACCCCATAACATGTTGTTAATTACCGGTGAGCTTCCCCACCGGTAAGATACTAACTAAAGAAGTACACAGCACTATCTAAGCTACATCCAGTTTCGATTCTTACAAGACATTCTTGTCTAAGAATCGCTAAACCAAACATAACTTTAGCACCTAGTTTACGTCTTTGTGCCAATGGATCACTATCACTAGCTTTCCATCCGGTATCAGTCGTCTCGAGTCCCATCAATTCTGCAACTCCATAAGCATCAGCTCCCATAATGTAAGATGGGTATACTGTTACTGTAGATGCTACAGTCTGAACAAAAGGACACTTGATAATTCTACATCCTGCAATCATTCCGATTTCACCCTTCATAATCTTATCAGGCATAGAGTACTTCGCAACATCAATAAATGATCCTGTTGTAGTTTCAATGAACAGGTCATATATAATATTAGTATGAAAAATACCAACATATGCTCACATGTCGTATCTAGGTGCCGCTTTTACTTCAAGTAATGCAACTGCCTTAGCTACTGTTTGCCGAGTGATCTTATCGTTAGTATTATCAATACCTGCTCTATCTGGCGCAGTACCGCCATAGATGACGTTAGTACCATTAGTAAGCAAGTAGCTTTGCACCACTTGATCAATAACTCTAGCTAGATTATTACCTACTAGTCAGATCGCTTCTTTAACAATTTCTACGGGAGAAATGTTTTTGAGTTCGTCCGTAATAGTAACATACAACCCATATTGTGATGGAGTTGCTGTAACGGTAGTCTCTACTAAGTTTTGCTCAGCTGGTGTAATTCATGGTAGCAATGTAGCGTTAGCTACAGATACGCTAAGTCTAGCGATTCTGGACCAAGAAACAGTCTTGTAACCACTATAGATAGCTTTTTTACCCATTTTGTAGAAGTACAATTCGGGTTCGAAATTCTCGATTACCTTTTTGTACATATAATTCTGGTAGGTCAAGAGACCTGTCGTTCCATTACTAATGGAAGCGGAAGTTGTAAGAGTCATTGACTAATAACAAGGATTTAAATATCCCGACTTAAGTTATTAGCCTGAAAATGGATTTCTTTTTCACTGTTTGAACGCTGCTTCTGCCTGAGCCTCAAAGTCAGCTGTTGTCATGGCCTTCGCAGCATTAGTACGTGCTCATCATGACATTCAGAACTTCTGGGCTTTCGGTGCAGGCTTTTCTCATGACACTTCGGATAACCTTCATGAGTTCATAAGGTAGTACTTCCAAGCATTTTCATAGCTCATTGTAGGGAATTCCTCAAGTACTTTACTGAGTGCATCCTGTTCATTGCGAGCAGTAGGATATTTTTCATAAAACATCTTTTGCTCGTGCTGTTCTGCTAGTTGCTGCTCACGAGTTAACACACGTAAATCAGCCTTTGCATCTACAAGTGCTAGATCTTCTTGATCAGTTCTATCTCCTCATTTCGATACCAGCTCATCAACAATCGCATTGAGTCTAGCAACTTCTGCTCTTAACTCGCTACGTTCACCAAGAAGTTTTTGGACATTAGACGGATTTTTCTTTTCTGTCTGAGTCTGTTCTACTGGGGTTTCTTCGCTAGGACTAGTTTCGTCTGCTTCCACCTCATCCTCCACTGGGGTTTCTTCATCTTCACTAGTCTCCTTATCATACATGGAAGTGTTGGAGTTGTCACCATCCATAGTATGGCCATTGATAATAGCAGCCTGTTGTTCTTCCGGAAGGGATTCAAAATCCACTTCTGATGTGATTTGTCCATTATTAGGCATAATTTAATTTGTAATAGATAAATGTGCTGTCCCCAGCGAGTCTATAGTTTATGGCCAAGAAACAATGCCTTATTATTACTTTATTTCTGATTCTAATTGTTCTTTTGCCAATTTCTCAGCCTCTAATCTTTGTTGCTCTAGTGTCACTTCATTAGCCTCAACTGCCTCAGTAATCTTAGATATTAATCGTTCTTTATTTTTTCCATAGTTATTATTGGGCACTGGTTTTCATGTTAATCTCTCGTACTCTTTTCGTATGAGCTCTATTTCATCATCTACAGTTACCAATACTGCGTTTATTCCCATTGATCATTGTGTCTGGGATTGTTCGGATCATCATTCTTCTGTTTTCACATCATCTTGTTGTACTGCCTCAGCTGGTCACTTTCAATCGTTTTCGTTTCAATTATTGCTAGTGGTTTGACCATCAGTTGACGTATCAGTTTTATCTTCTCCCTCAATAGATCATTCTCAGTGTACACTAGTGTGTTCTTCTGTGGGTCTGCCACCAGTAACAGTTCAATTGTCAGCTTCTCCCGTTCCTGCAGTTGATATATTAGTATCTGTCGCTGTGTTGACTTGACCAGTATCTCCATGTGCCTCTGGAGTTCCTGGAATGATAGTTTTTGCATTGTTAGCGTTAGGATCACTAAATTGACTAGCTGGTAGTCCGAATAGGTTATTCTTTCTTTTCTCTCATGGCTTCTCTGGCGGATTTGGTATTTTGTTGATCAACTTGTTATCAGGCGTATTTTGTATTCATAGTCACATAGCATTGCACCACTCCTCTAACATAGGTCTTTGTTGTTCTTTTGGTATCCATAGTTCTTTTCTTGGACTTCACCCTTCATACATAGGTGGTACTATACGGTGTATGTCGTATGCTCATACTCTCATGGCATCCCATGCAGCAATATTATTGCAATTATACCTTAGTCTTGGCTCTTTAGGATTAAATGGAATCAAACCATAGTATTCCATAATCTTCTCATAAGGATTCTTTGGCTTTAAAAGCTCCTTCGTGGCATCGGTCAGACTGTTCCAATCGATGTTGCCTCACATTCCATTTATTTTACTCTCATCCGGGATAAACTGATTCATAATGCGTGTGTTTTAAGAAATAAAATTAATTTTCGAAATATTCTTCACCATTCAGCACAGCTATGGTACGATTTGTGAGTAGTGACTTGAGCACCTTAATCTTTTGCTCGAAGAATACCTTATTTTGCTGATTTCTTGCATATGTTAACTCCTGCTCTAATATAGTTACTGATAGAGCCTTAGCTTGATCATGTTTTTTTTGTTCAACTGCTCTAAGTTGATCTGCCTTATTGTTAGCAATCAAATATGGTCAATATTTAGTCATCCAAATAAGATCCATATACTTTTCTTGCGCTTCTTCTAATTTTCTTGCGATAACTCCTTGTGATACGATACATGATGTATCAAAGTCACTGACATCAAACGTGAAGTTTGCCGCAGCTTCTTGTTCTGGATTAGTTTGCACTTCTCAAATCTCGACTGACATACTGTATATTTAAAAAGATAAATTATCATCTTACTTGCTGCAATGATGCTGCATTGCTAGGATTATTAGCGTTTCACTGTGCTATAGCGTTCGATACTAGCTGTCCCCCAGCCGCATTGGCCATCTGTCAATTTCATGATGTCATTGCTAATTGCCTTTGCTGTGCCGATTGCCCACTTTCAATGTACGCTTGCTTACGCATTTCTATGGCGACATACTTAGCATCTGTGTTAAATGCTTTCTGGTACACTATCAGATACGTCATATGATCTTCATCCATAGAATGGACCTCAACTGGCATGTTCCTGTTTATAAGTTCAACCTGTTGCATAGCATCCATTTCCTCCGGTGTTGGTGGTACTTGGATTTGGATTTCTGCTCTACTCAATCAATTCATCTTCAATAACTTCCTCAATGCATATCTTTTCGAAATCGCTGGTATATTTGGATCCTGCGATATCAAAGGATAGATAGCCATATAATTAGCTTTATTCTTTTCGTTCAAATTATCAACATCTGACTTCTGTAATACAAGTATATCAGGCGTTAATCAGCTGACAAAGTCTTTTTTAGTAAGGATAATATTCTGATTACCCAATCATGAGTTAATTCTAATGGTCTTTTTCCCTGATTCAGGAAAATGTTCCATATAACCCCTATACATTAGGAATGCAAAACGCTCTTCTCACCGGTTATTGATCTCGTTATGAAGGATAAGTCTTATGTTGGCATTCAATTGAGCACTTTGTGACTCTCTTGCTGTAACATTTCTCTCAGCCAAGCCTCCCATGGTAAGATCTGACATTCATAGATCCTGTTGTGCTTGACCTTTGAGCATTGCAGGCATATTGTATACTTCACCTGGCATAGTATCCTGCGGTATCTCATATATGAGGTTTTGTAGTGGTATTGATCCATTCGCAGTATCCACACCAATATATCTTCACCCAAGTGATGGTTTTTCCAATTCTGCTCTATTCTTTATTGCGGTAGTATCGTACAATCTATCAGCTCCCAAAGCCATTCTAGAAGCCTTGATAAGCATAAGATTTTCGTACATATTTGCGTGTTTTTGTTTGTCTTCTATAACATCCGGCACACATATACCAAATGGGTCTCATGGCTCAGGGGACCGAGCATTGATAGCTATAGGAAATTCAATTAAATTTGGATCTGCTATCTCTTCTGGCATCACTGGTTCTATCTCTTCGACCCTTATCAGGCGAGTCATGGCATCATCAGTAGAAAACATGAACTTCCTGAGCACCCTTGCTTCTTCGTCATACAAAGAAGTCATATGGTGATATACAGGAATCTTTTTGTTTGCAGATGTGTCTTGAGATTGATTAATTCATCTATGTTGTTGATCAGCAACTCTATTCTTATCGTCTGATGCCCTTGGCTTATCACTTATCCCTTCTATGTTGAAGTAGCTATCATCTGCTTTCAACGAGAAAAGATCACAAAGCATTTCAAAGCCATGGTATCTGAAATCGTTCTCTATTACTGATCCATCAGGGTCAGGCCACCGACAACGAGGATCTATGATCTGGAAAGTGTTGCACTGACGAACGTGGTCGTAACCAGTAGCTACTCTGGGTACTGCACCATATCGAAATTTATACCACTGAACCAAATACTTGCGGATGTGCATCTTCATTACTCTTGTATCATGTTTGTACAAGTTCGTGAAATTTTCAGCAACATCTTCATTCCACACTTCTGCAGTAGAGAATGTCACTTCTGGCTCATCTGTATAGTAGATTGCCAACAACATCATCATAAATTGGAAGCATAAGTTAAGGTTAACTCTTTCTTCGTCTTTCGTAGGATTGTTGTACAAGATTACCCTCTCATTGAATAGATCCTTTTTCGTGCTAAGTTTTTGAAATGCATAGTCACGTTCTGACTTTATTTGTAATAAAATATCTGACTCTGTATGTCAGTATATTCTCTCAACTTTGGATGCTTCTAAACTAATGACCGGATCAATTTTATCCATAGAAGAATCACGATATATATAATCATTATTGATGTAGTGGTTTAGTACGCATTTACAATAGATTTTTAAACAACTTTTTGACATTTTCGTAAAAGAGAAAACACCTATTGTTTAATGCTTGTGGCATCGTATATCCAAGGGCTTCGGACTAAGATATTTACAATAGGTGTTTATGATATGATCTTACTGGTGCGGTATGACATGGGACATATCCCGTTTAAGATGCTATCTGAATAATAGTATACGTTTTCTTGGTGTTTTCAATGCGTTTTTCGGACAGTTTTCTGTGTGATTTATTTTTTGTTTTCTGGCTTTGTACCGTAGTTTTTATGTGACTATGCTACGTTCTATCCGGATTGGTATGCAAGTGGAGCAGTTCGGATAAGATTTTGTACATGATATGGGTAAAATATAACATTATTTACCCACAAGGTTATGGTTAGGAGTAATTATTTGTGATTCATTAGGATCTTGTTCAGACATCTTGAAGAAGACCGTTTCTACCATAACACATCAGTGGCCAAAAGCATCGGCATTATGTGATGCCTTATCGTGCTCAGGTTCGTTGAGGAACATACCCAAGGTCTTATTTCGCTTCTTTTTATACATTCCAAGTTGATTGAATCATTCTGTGCATTTTTCTGTATCAAACCAGGAGTTCTTGAGCACACGTTTAGTAGAGCTAATTCTATCACTTACTGCTCAAGAGTATGTAGGAACCACAGTGAATAAAAGTCATGCCTCGTATGCTGCTTGTCGTCTGCTCTTAGCTCTTACCTGTATAGTATGCCTTATGTCGTGTGGTCCGAAGTGGTACCAATATGTATATCATTTTTTGCTGACAGTGGTTTCCCGTGCATCTACAATACCAACTCAATTAAATACATCTCTATCTATCCAGTTCACTTGTTTTCAGTAAACTTGGAAGTACCGCACCACCATATCATCTCATCAACCAGCTCATCATAAGTCTCGGCATGTGTTCACTTTTAGTGTAGGATCATAGGGCACTTTACAGACTCTCTGCTGTTTTCTGCATACCTCTAGTTCAGTACCATAGTAAGATCACTCAACTGCTACCTCAAATGCTTCTTTACTACTACTAGGGTATTCACGCTTCATTCTATCTTGGACCACTTCTTCTTTTTTAATATATCGCTTTCTTTGAGGAACGGTTATTGTGACATCGTTTTCTATAGATATTTTATCAAAATATGCATCCCGCTCTTTAGTAATAACTACATTTGGATCATCTAAAACATATTTCTCTTCTTCATATCGTGCAAAGAAGTGGTATGAAAAGTCTAGTGCAGATAACCAACTGTAGTCTCACTCAACAGGATTAGCAGCATTGCGCAAGGACTCTGCATTCTTGCATATCTCATAAAAGTATCACTCATTTCATTCTGCAGTGCTTTCAATAATGAGCTCTTGATTAATTCAAACTGAGTTTATGGCTCATGTCACAATCTCTTCGGCTTTATCTTTGAACTTAGCACACGTCTTTCAGAACTCAGTAATATGTAATCTTTGGAGCGTGGTTCATCTTCATCAAACTCATACTGATATAGTTGACCATGTATGATCCGGTGCTCATTTCAGCTTAACAGACAATTCATTGGCATTATCAGCTTTCACATCGTACATGTTTTTGAACTCTCTAGGCAAACCATCAAATGCACGCTTAATTATTTTATCAAAGATCTTTCTCACTGTTCCTTTATCTTGTGCAATGATATGACAGTTAAAAGCAGCATTAGTCAGAACACGGTCCAAATCCTCAATGCCAAAGAATGTGGTTGATCATACTTGCCTAGCTTTCAGTGCCACTTTGCGGTTGTGCGGATCATTGAATAATCTCCTTTGGAATTTGTTCAATTTGAGTTTCATTAGGACTCAATTTTCATCAGCTATCCGGTACAGATTCTGTAACCTCCATAGAGGGTCAGCTAGTAGATGGTATGGTATTTGGTTGTTGTCTTGCATTTCGGAGGTCGAGTAAAAGTGTTGATAAATCATTAGGTTGATTCTTTTCGTCATCTTCTTTTGGTTCTTTTCGTCCAAAGTTAGTTTTCAGTGCAAATATAGCTCATGCAACATTATTTCACTTTAATGCCATCTCGTATTCTCTCTCAATTAACATCCTAGCTCTTTTTATGGAGTAGCCGAATCCTGGCTTCTTTCAATACTCATAGAATGATTGTTTGTCTGCAAATCATAAGAACAATACCAGGTCTACCAATCCTATCATTGGCATACATTGTTGCTCTATTTCCTGTGTGCCATCAGGATGCGTTATAAGTTTTTGAGATACCACTCTTTTACTGAATCATCCTGCAAAATACTCTTCTATTTTTTTGTCTAATTCTTCCGGTGTTGCATAGTCCGGGGGAGCTCAGCACACCTTAAAATTGTTCATAGGCATGAGAGTAACTAGGTTATCTAACTTTTTTGCTGCTTTTTCTGGTATAACATCACCAGTCGGCTTAGGAATGGCTTGTTGCAGCTGTTTTCTTTCGTTTTCTACATTTTTTTTTTGTTGTATTTTTCTAGCACTTTTAGGGTGCGGTATCTTTGTGCTTAAAGACTGAGTTTTTCACACTTTTTGGCCTTCTTTTTTAGTGGTTGTTTTATTTCACTTTGCACTATCTCACATTGTGCTTGCTGTCGTTGCTTTCTCGTTTTTGGATACTGTATTTTTGTTATTTTTTTTTCACTTTGCACTGTTTTTTCTTCTTTTTTTCTTTTTTTTGATAACTGAAATTGCTTGTATATCAGACAAGAGGTCTTGGCTTGGTAATGCTGTTTTCTGAGTTTTTTTGACCATGTATTTTTATGGGTTTTTGCTTACTTATAAAATTCGTTAAGGTATCAATACCATCAGTTCGCATAAGCATCTTCTTCATCATTGAGTCTTTTATGGTCTAAGAAACGAGCTATGTATTGTTTCGTGTTTGGGTGAAGTAACATATTAAACATGTTTTCTTCATAGAAAGCATACACCTCAAATCGGTTACAATACTTATACTTTCGTATATCTTCTTGTTTCATAAATGTCCTGCCTGTTCACCACCAATCGCACAACATTTCTTTGATGTATTTTTCAGGCATCTCCAATGGAGTGATCTGTGTCTTTTCTATAAGTACCCAGTATTCCGGATGATGTTTGTTATATTTTTGATGATGATTTCGTGCATAGTTTATACCATCTTTATTAGGATCTCATTCCCTTTTGTTCAAATAGTAACGCTCCATATATCCAAAAAACTCACTAGGATGGAATTTACTCAAGTCATGCACTATTCACTGCCGGTACAATCACATTCTGAAACAAGCAATCCCTACATAATACTTGTGCCTTAGAACATACTTAGTATATTGCAAACAAGCTAATATATATTTTCGCATTTTTGTTTTTTAATAAATAGGGATAATTTTTTGCTAGAATTGAACGTATTGATTGTATAGGTCTCGTACGTAAGACATATAAGATCTGATTATACTAGACCGATAAAGCCTTGTCTATTTTTCTATTGTCTTGCTCCTTCAAGCGGTCTTTTATGGATTTATAGATGTCTAGTATTGGTTGAGGGTTAATGATCTCTGCTAGAGTCAGATTTCTCGGTCTTCGGTTTAATAAGATATCGTGTTCTAATTGAGGCACCACGTCATTATGTAGACCGTCCTCCTGAAACTGTCCAAAAGAGTCATGTAATCGTTGCAACATATCACCAATCTTAGCAGGATGGCCATGTATATTGGTGATATAATTGATATCGCTATTATCATTTATGGCTGCCGCCCTATCAATATATAGTTCCCGTACGTCACTACCTATCAGTACATTAACACATCAGTCTTTTGGATATGATACTACCAGCACTCTGTTCATCACTTGATCCGCTTCTATCCAGCTGTCAGCCTCTACCAAAGCATCTACTACACATCATGGAGTAAGTGCCTTACTGGTAATATCGTGACACATTGCCCTTATTTCGTTTTCTAATGTATTCATTAGTTAATAAGATCAAATAAATATTCTTTGTACTTTTTTGTTGTTATTACTAACGATTCACTTTTTTTTTGTATATAGAATGATACTTCAACTGCTCATGTCACTTGGTTTGTTCCTGTATTCATAACAAGTGAGAATCACTTGTGTTGCTGTATATAAGTACGTAATCTATCTCTTAATCCTTTTATCTTTTTCTCCCATAGATCTGCTATATGAATATTGTTTATATCCAGTAGTGGTATGGTGTATTTTTTTAGTAGTATTGATTCTTTATGTTTTAGGTTTTTTGTAATTGTAATAAAAGTCCTGTTTATATCATAAGGACTAGATAGATTCAGGAAATCCATTCAAGAATAATAAAAATATATAAATAATAAGAAGGCTATTGCGTGCTAGGGCAGTTCTTTTCAGTGAGCTGTGCTATCCGAGTATCAATCCGTTTTGGAGTATGGAATTACAATTCTTTTTGAGGCACTATCTTGTTTCTTCTCTACATTATATGGAGGACTTTTCCATTCTAATAAACATCTGGGACAATACTTCTTGTCTATGAAATTTCCGTAATCATCTTGTACAGTCTTTAAATCAACTTGATCGTATCAGCAGTTGCAGCATTTAAATACTGGTTCTTTTGTATCTTCCATTCATCTCTCCATATCCGCTTGTTGTCTACTAATCATAGCCTTAGCAAAGTCTATCTTATTTTGTTTATCTCATAAGAAAGCTAAAAATGCCTTATATACTCATCGGCCATCGTTGATAGTTTGTCAGTTATAGGTAAACAATCCGTCTTCTAGCACTAGAGTATCTTTGCCTTTATTAGTCATAGTGATCTTTTTTACATGGTTGTCTATCTTAAGACCATTTCATTTGATAACCGACTTTGATCTTTCTTGTTCTGATAACTCATACCTAGCGCTAGCCACAGCATTGTAAGTCATACGTCTTTCATCGTTTTCCGGAAAGTAATCATTGTACTGCGTGATAAGTAACTCAATCAAGTTTAGTAAAAGTTCTGGTTTCATGGTGATTTATAACTAAAATAAATGTTTCCTTTATTTGATGGTCATTTTATATTTCTTTCTGATTCTACCCTAAGCCTCACAAGTTCAGGGTCTTCACCTGTTATTCAATATTTGATCATTATTCTCTCAAATGTAGTCAATTTATGGATCTTAAATTGGTATTTTACTCTTTGTGCTAATGTAAACATATCGTCATCTAGGATTGTTACCAGATGACCATCTCAGCTGAATATAACCACCTTTCTTGCCTTCTTATTGGCTTCTAGTACAAATCTTATTGCGATTCTACCAGTATTTATGGATTTGTAACAAGCAACCATGTGATTGATAGCTGCTTTCCTTATAGCTTTCAGTCTTTTAACTTGGGTCCTTTCGAGCATACGCTTAACACCATGGTTAGTCTTGTCTAACTTCATGGTCTTAATTCAGGTATTAAATCAAATAAAGCAAAAAAATGCATCTCGCCTTGGTGGTCCACTACACAAACTGACGGGACTTGTTGCATTGCAGGCTGATCAAAAGTACTATAAACATCAAGACTGATCAGTCATTCTATAAGAACACATCAGTTTGATCAGTTTTCTATGCTTCTTTTTTCCAGTTGTTCTATCACTAAACAGCGCACTGCACCTCGTTCTAGTGCTTTTTTCTTTCAAAACCATTTCGTAAGAAACCCCATTGTATAATAAGATTAACTAGTAAATTAACGTGGTAACGCTGCTAATCAAAATGTTATATGGTTGTGGTCGATTTTGTGCAGTAATGCTATTGCAGAACTGTAGTCAGTAACAAAGGGTGAATGTGGCTCACCAATTACAAATTTCATGTCAACGAGTTTCTCACTATTCTCGTACAGATAGGTGAGTAATCAATCCATAGGTAAACGCAAGGTTAATACAGTAACACCTTTATTCTCTAATTTAGCCACATCCGCATTGAACATAATACTATCAGGTAGCTGATTAATACGGGTTTAATCCTAAGTGCTTTCTTGCCACTTCTACACGTACCTGATGAACGTAGTTATCAAAATGTGCCTTACTTTTTTTCCTGGCTTTTGTCATTTTCTTGTTTTTCATCTTCACGTTTTTACGTCTCTCTTTTCTATTTGGCTTACGTGTTGGTGGCTGTATCTGGCCATTGGCAGCTGTGTAATCTGTATTTAGTAATTCCATGGTATGTAATACAAATAAATTATTGTTTAACTGGTCACATCGATTCAAGCTTGAATATCAAAGCATATGTTCCGGAATCGTTTGCACAAGTTTGTAACCATAACACTCAAGGCTGAATGGCCAGTTGTATTCTTGAGGTTTTTATGTGCTCAAATGAGTATGTTTTCACTACATACTTGCATCACTCAAAAATGACTACATCGCCAGTCGATAGCAGTCATATCTTCCTTCAAAGCCTTTTATAGTTATGAGCAGCAACCAATCTTATTTGGTCGCATCACTTACCTGTCCCTATATCATTTACATATGCACCGTTATTCATGTCTACAATCTTTTGTAGATCTGCTCTTGGGGCATTCCATAAACCTGTAGCTAGTGCGATTCAAAATAGTGTGTTAAGCATAGTTTCTCGACTATATAAAAATTATTGTAGTAAGTATATTTTTGCTTTACCAGTATAACATCATATTCACTTTTTTATGTTATTCACTCCAGTATCTCAATAGCCGCACCAACTGTCTAAGCGTAATTTTTTTATATCTCATCATCTATCTTTGCAGATACCATATTGGACTCACCAGTGGAACACTAACTTGATCTTTGTATCAAATGGGATTTCAGGGGGACAACTGTACACATAACCTATATCTTCATCAGCAAGAATGTGTCCGTTTGCTGTATCTTTACACTTTTCCTCACTACCTCAACAATTCATAGCGAGATCATGCATTCTACTAACATAATACTTCTTTTGTCATTTTACCGGGCTGTAATACCTGGATAACTGGAATTCTCCTGCATAGGTTTCTTGTACTTTTGGCACTTGTAGTATTTTTGCGGATGTTATGCAAGGTAACAACAGTAGCACAACAATAAATAGTGTTCTCATAAAATAATCATGACTAAATTACTTTTCTCGAAACTGCTTTGTTAGAACAAATATTGGGATCTGGGTCTTTTTTCTTGGTGGTAAAGTTATAGCAAATATTATCACTACCACAATAAGAATATTCATTTTTTAAAGTTACAAATTACATTTAAATACAAATAGTAGCATAGTATTTAGAGCAAGATTACGTATGCTGCTATGCTACTATTTGTATCAGTGAGTTTCCCCACTGATAAGATCTATACTCTGAGCCACGATTGGATCCACAATACTAATCAAGTCAGCACAAGCGACCATATAAATATCATAGCAATAACATAACAACCAGGCAATTTGTCAGAAGACTTCATTATTTGCCAAATTTATAAGTAAATGCTAGCACTAAGGCTAGTAGTCAGACTAGTCATACAAATACTGTGAATTGACCAATCGTATCATTGGCCTTTTCATAGGTGCTTCTACCTGTTTGTTCAATTAATGGGATTTGCTGTACTTGTGAGGTCATAAAATACTGTTAAAAGTTAAAATGGGAGTTCTGTACCAATAATAGTCGCTTCATTTGGTTTTATTGCTGGCTGTTTCGCCTCAGTGAATACAACGGTTTTCGTAGAAGTCTTATCAAACATTTCAGGATGATCCTCTGATAGCTTGGCCTCATCAATCTTTTTAACAACATATTCAGGATACTGTTCAGCAAATCACTTTACCAATCTCTCTCGTTGCTTTGGCTCTTTCTTAATCATAGCAGCATAGTCAAACACACTTGTAACATATTCTTCTGGTACTTCAGCTTTTTCTTTCAACTTCATTGTTTCCGCTTGCCTGATAGCCAATACATGGCCATCTATATTGATGCT
>CAZLWR010000009.1:0-16305 GCA_964563595.1 uncultured Candidatus Peribacteria bacterium
CAATTTGACTGACTCGACAATGAGACAGCAAAATCTAAGATAACAGAATATCTTGAATCAATTGGGAAAGGAAGAAAGAAGAAAACATTCAGACTTCGTGACTGGTCAGTAAGTAGACAAAGATATCGAGGGAGTCCAATACCTATGTATTATACTTTTGAAGATAATGAGAGAGTGCCTTATTATACGTCTCGTGACTATTTCCCAGAATCACAATGAAACTGGATACAACCAGATAAAGCAGTCAAGACAAGACATTGTGCAAAAGTGTTTATCAAACATTGGGCCGAAGATAAATATTTGCTTCTAAAGAATGATGCATTTGGATATCACCTGGTAGGCTGAGGTATGGATCATGGGGAATCTGTGCAAACTGCTGCTATGAGAGAAGCAAGAGAAGAGACATTGTATGAGCACTTTGCTTCATTGTGGCATGGTTCACAGGAAGTACATAGTGATTTCTACCAACCGCATAAACACGAAAACAGATACTTGATTGAGCATTTTATTGTACTTGGATGTACGAGCGATGAGCAAAGCCCTACCAAGCTTGAGTCGCATGAGCAGTTTGAATATCATTGGATAGATGCTGATAAGGTTTGAGAACTATTGGAATACAACAATGAAAAACATGGTTGGTATATGTATTATGATGCAAGTAAAATACCTACTCACAAAACTATAGATCGCTATAATGCTTTCAATCCTCATCCTGATAAGTCCAAATGGATTCCTCATCTTATCCCAGAAGATGAATTACCAGTAGTTTTACCGCTAGATTTACCAAATTACAAACCAGCCGGGAAGTCTCCGCTGGAGGATCATCCAACTTTCAAGTACTATCATGCAAAAGATTGAAAAACCTATCTTCGTGAATGCGACACCTTAGATACCTTTATGTGTAGTTCATTTTATTTCCTCAGATTTTTGGACACTCACAATGATCAGCAACTTCTTTCGCCAGAAAGTGCTCATTACATGCCAGTAGATTTGTATGTAGGGGGGAAGGAACATACTGTCTGACATCTTATCTATAGTAGATTCATCTATAAGTTTCTGAAAGATATCGGTGTGGTAAAGAACGATGCTAAAGAGCCATTTACCAAGCTTGTGCATCAGGGTATGATTCATGGAGCAGATGGACGCAAGATGAGTAAGAGATGGTGAAATGTCATAGATCCGGTAGACGTAATCAGAGAATATAATTCCGACACATTGAGAACGTACCTGGCTTTTATGGGCCCAGTTGATATGCAGAAAAACTGGAACCCTGAAGCAGTCAACGGAGTTCATAGATTTTTGAAGAGATTCGAGAGGCTGACTGATATGATTTGAAAGACGTCTAGCGAATGATGAAAGTTAGAAACTCTGGTTCATCAGACTATAAAAGGTGTTTGAGAAGATATAGATAACCTGAAATTCAATACGGCCATCAGCAAGATGATGATTGTTACTAATGCAATCTACGATGAAGGATATATCGACAGTGATTCTTTGCAAAAATTGATTTTACTACTTGTTCCATTTGCACCGCAAACATGTCAGACTATGCGAAACATACTGGGGCATAGTAGGGATATCAATAAACAAGCATGGCCATCATATGATCCGCAGTTGGTTGTGAGTCAGACCATAGAATTACCTATTCAGTTTAATGGTAAAACAAAGGGTAGTCTTATAGTGCCAAGAGATGTAGATCAAAACCAAGTACTTGAAATGGTTCACAAAGATGAAAAACTCGGTAAGTATATAACTTCATCTATCAAGAAAGTCATACGAGTGCCCGGTAAAATTTGTAATATTATTGTATAGTTTCATGAGTGACGTAAAAACCTATCTGAGTGAATTTGAATCGCAGATTAATCAACTCAAAGGGGTGATTGATGCATACGAATCATTTCTGATTATAGGTCATAACCATCCAGATGGAGATTGTATTGGTTCGCTGCTTGGTTTTGGTAAATGGTTAGAGCATCAAGACAAGAAGGTACACTATGTAGTTCCTAGTGCTTGGGATGATTATTTCGCTTGGGTTCCACATATTAATACTATTGTTCCCATAGTAGCGAACAAAAAGTTTAAAAAGTTACCGAAAACTCAAGTCACCGTCTTCTTAGACTTTAGCTCGATTGCTATGATATCGGATGCTTCAGATGTTTTATTGTCCCATCCTAGTGATATTACTGTTTGTATTGATCATCATCTGTCGCCTGATGCCAAAGTAGATATTATGATTGATGATACGAATTCGAGTAGTTGCTGCGAACTATTGCGAGAAATAATGAACCACATTGACCCAAGTCATCTTGATAAAGACATTGCAAGTTATTGTTATATGGGCTTAGTTACTGATACAGGCTGACCTCTTTCAAATGGTTTAGAGTATGAGAAAGATACGATAAGATCTTTGGGCAATATGACATCTATGGTGAGTTATTGAGTTGATAAATCGTACATTCTTCAACAACTTGGGAAAATCAGTTTACATAGATTGCAGTTTGCATCACAAATACTTACTAGGGTAAAGTGATATGGAAAGGTTTTGTGGACATGGTATCATGACGATGAGGCAAAAAGCCCTGATGATACAGGTTCATGGCTTGCTTTGGATATAATGAGAAAGGTAGACGGCTATCCTATTACAATAAAGTTTTGTATCCATGACACCTATGTTTCTTGTAGTCTTAGGGCTGTACAACCTTATGATGTTCAAGCTATTGCAAAATCTTTTGGATGATGATGACATATCTTGGCATCGGCTTTTAGGTTGCAGTGATCAGATTATACGGCATCTCATTTGGGAGAACTAGTGAAAAAAGTAAATGAACTGGCAACGTGATGAGCATAATTCAATTATATTAAACTTACTATGAACTTTATAGGTAATCCTCAGGCAGTTAATTATTTTCAGACTATTATAGATCGTATTATTGCTACAAACAGCATTGATCATGGATTTTTGCTCTTATGCGGACCGCAATACATTGGGAAGATGACGTTGATTGAGTCAGTTATAACAAAACTTGTTGGCGACACTGCTTTACAGGATCTCATGAAGATTCAAGACTTTTCTGATCAGCGACTTGAGCTCAAAGAATCAAATGACAAACTCACGGGCAGTAGCCATAGCATTAAAATAGCATGAGATGATACTAAAACTGCCGTAAAGTTACCTGATGGGACTATCTATCATGATTTCGGGGCAAGAGAAATGATCTCGTGGCTTGCTAAGTCTCCGGCTGGGCAAAGGAAAGTTCTGATTATTGAAAATATTGAGAGATTGGGTATCGGTGCTGCAAATGCATTGCTCAAGACCTTTGAAGAACCTTTGGAAGATAGATTGATAATCTGTACCTGTAGCCATCCCAACGAATTATTGCCGACTATTACCTCCAGAGCGGTACTGATCAATTTTTATCCTGTACCTGCCCAGGAGATTGAACAATGACTACATTCATTGACTGGTGTGTGAATAGACGCAGTTAAGTCCGTGGCTCATTTGTCTATGGGCAGACCATGACTGGCAAAAAGACTTTTGGAGTATCCAAAGTATCATAGTTTATTGGAACTCGTAGAAAAAATAGATTCAGATTATTTATGATCTGAATTACTCTCAGTAAAACATAGTATGTTTATGAAGCTGCATGAGGTCGGTTTGCTCGAGCTAGCTTTGGATATGCTGCAGATTAAATTTGTAGATAATCCGATTCGAAGTCAGAAATTCCTTCAGACAAGACAGTATCTGGATAGCAATGTAAGTGTCGGGACTATTATGATGAATATGCTGATTCCGTAAATTATTTTCTTTTCTTGCCTATAATCAATTTAGACAAAACGAGATATTGTATTCGTGCAAACACTGCTAAAAATACAGCAATTCCGACAAAAGCATAAGGGTGCTCATCGAAAGGCAATTTCACATTCATGCCATAAATACCTGCTACAAGCGTCATGGTTCCCAAAATAATGGTTACTACAGTAAGCAACAAGATAGTATCATTCATCCTAATATTCATCAGGCTATTATAGGTCTCAGCAAGTGAGTTTATGTTGACCTCGAGCTCGTCGATAGTGTGGCTCAGTTTTTGTTGTTTGGAAATAAGATCGTCAAAGTATACTTCCAATTCCTCTTCGTAAAAGGCTGGTAGAGTGTTGGCTAATTCTTCAATAACCTCTTTTTGAGAGATAAAGTTATGTTTGATAAAACTGAGATTTCTCTTCTTGATGAGAAGATTAGAAATAACCTGAGAATCATAAGTATGTTTAAAAATCTGTTCTTCTATTTCTAATGCATCTTTTGCCACCTTGGAGAGTACTCTGTTTAATTTATCATACATAGTATTGATAATTTCATAGAGCATGAAATACGGCGTAATCTTGAAATGTTCGTCATCTTTTTGGTATTGATGAAGCTCGTCGATAAACTCTTTTCTTAGGTTTTCTATGTGGTTGGTATAAAATCTTGTTACGCTGATAATATAATCTTTGCCCAGCACAATATTGAACTCATTGAGTAGATACGTGGTGCCCCCTTGTGCTAATTTAGGAAAATGAATTACAAGGGCGATATGGTCGTCATACACATCAATTTTATCTTGCGTATTGAGTTCCATCAGATCTTCCGCAACTAGTTCGTGGAGATCGTATTGTTCGGCAAGTTTGTTGATGTCAGATTCCGTTGGGTTTACAAAATGAATTCGGGAAATGTTGCCTATGATGAGTTTAGATTCGGACATGATAGCAGACGTAGAGGAAATAATTTTTTCAGTGAGAAGGCTGAAGTTTTTGAGATCTGTATACATAATGAAGTCAGGACGCATTGCCAATCGGATTATTTTTTATCTTGTTTGTCTTCAAAATAAAATATACCCTGATTTTTTTGACAAATGAAGTGATGCTGATTATAATCGCCATAAATGATATTTAGTACCTTATCTTGGGGATGAAACCAATTGCACTCTTATACTCTTCTATGTTTTTCTTCGAAAGCCTTGAACAAAAGGCAGATGTTGATGCTCAAAAAGCAAGGGACGCCGTTACTCAACTGAAACAGGATCTCAATGATCTAGAGCGTAAGGTTGGTCAAGCAAAATTGACACTGTATGCTACTGAGTTACAAGCATTGCACAATGATTTGGATCAGTTGACAGATAAAAGAAAAGGAATAGATAAGACTTACGAAAAAACTCAAGATTGACGTAGAGGCCTTCTTGGCCAGAGGCAAGAAAGAATGAAGGCTCGTACTACTCGCAATGTGGGAGATTTGCGTACGATAGAGCAGAACTTCATTGCACTTGATGAGAGACTATACAAAGAGACGTGAATAGTGTCAGAAAGACGTATGAGGGCAAGAATTGAGCACGAAACGAGAGCATTGGCAGACTCATGAGCGATTTTGACTGATGCCAATGGTAATGTTATCTGAGTGGATCAAGCAAAATTGAGGGCT
This sequence comes from uncultured Candidatus Peribacteria bacterium, assembly GCA_964563595.1. Lineage (GTDB taxonomy): Bacteria > Patescibacteriota > Gracilibacteria > Absconditabacterales > Absconditicoccaceae > CALMFT01. The sequence goes on from CAZLWR010000009.1 coordinate 5,450, forward strand.
GCACAAGGTGCTCTTGAACAAAACATGAGAGCCGGAAGAGAGGTGCGGAGTGGCAATGCGAGTGGTCAAACTGTAGCAGCAGCAGGTGCTGAAGGTATTATTTGAGGCGGTATGGATAAGCTCGGATACCAAGGAAAAAATGTAAAAAATACCATTATGATAGCCAAAGTACTTGTGTGACTTATGATATTTAATTATTACCGAAATAATACGAGCGGCCTTGGAGAGAAACTGTTCCGATGAGCTGCTTTGTATGGATTGCTCTCCAACAACACGCTTGGAGGTTGGGACATTTTCTGGAAATGATGACAAAACAAAGTGCTCAATGTGGATCAATTCTTTGGTAAGGGAGCCGCTGGCGAGCTTGCATCCTATTCACCAGCAATGCAAAAACAACATGAGTTATTGGTGAAAGGTAGAGACAAGGTAGAAGGTCTCCAAAGATTATTTGTGCCAGAGAAGAGAGACAACTTGAAACAATATCTTAAGTTCGATGGCACTACTTGGATGTTTGATAATGATAAATTTTTGACAGATTATAATCTGAGAGCTATTGGCACTGCTTCTAGTCCAATTATTGCTGCTACAACAGATCCTGCTACTACCAAATCATTATCTGATTTGAATGAAACTGGTGCGGGAGGTGTTATTGCGAGTTTGATTCAAGCAGATAAATACGATAAGAGTGCTGAGCTCAACAGACAGATCAATGCTTACTTGACTGCCGCTGGCATCAAGACCGTTGATGATGCTGTAGCTTTGCCTCCAGTAGAGTTGGATGCTAGACTTGCTACTGCCCTCAAGGACTTGAAAACAAGAGCTGATCTAGAAACTAATGAGCTAGCTAGAGAAATGAATATCTGGTTACAGAAAAACTATAAATGACATGTGGTAGTGGATGGGAAAGCACAAGAAGTGAAAGACATTGTTGCAAAATGATGAGCGATTCCTACTATTATTGCTGAATTACAGAACAAAGGCCTTATAAGAGAAGTCGCAAAAGGTGATGCACTTATTGTAGATGATGCTGATACAAAGGTACTAGTTGCTAGTTTGATGGCTTTGCCTGATCCTTTCCCAGAATCAGAAGCAAATGCTTTGATCATCGCCTTTAATTCTCTGAAAGCAGAGTTTCCAGCAATATGAACTGCTGAGCTAAAGATTGTTGGTGGGGAACTTTATTATCAGAATAACGGTAGAAAAGTCCCATTGGTGGGAAGATCACAAGCGACAGGTTTATGATTTGATTTTGAAAAAGCAGGTATTAAGGGTGCGAGTCGAAATGCATCAACTATAGGCTTTAGAGAAACTCTTGTGTTTGCTGAAGCTATTACGAAAATATGGACTGTTGCTGCAGGAAGAATTGATAAGCGAACTGAAACCACTGTTTCAACCACGAGAACTGTGGAATCTGCAACGACTGGAGGAGTAGACTACAATCAAAGTTCAAAAACAGCTGGACCAACTGTAGGAATGAATGAATTCCCATGGGATCGAAGTGAAGGAGTGGCATTTGGTATCGGATCTGGCTTGGATGTGAAAAGCCAAAGATGAATGTTTAACATGAGTGATAGTATACCCTATGTGAATCAGATGCTGAGTGAGGCATTGAGTAGGACAGATGGAAAGGATATCATTCTCCACAACTTTGCTACATTGTTGAATAGTATGAAAATGGAAGATGGAAAGACCTCTATATGGATCGAAGGTCAAGGTAAGCTACCAGCAGGTACGCTTGCTGTAGATAGTAAGGGAGCCGTGGTTGAACAGGGAGTGAAACTTAATGTGAAATATGATGAAATTACATCACTGAGTGAACTTGCTAAGAAGATGAACGATGCCTTGGTAGGCTGAACTAAGCTTATCTGGTGAGACGTTGTCAATGCTCTTACGAGAGTCGGTGGTGATCTCAAAGAGGTTCTCAAGGCCGCTATACCTGCTACAGGAGAAGTGATCAGTATTGCTTATGATGAAACTACAAAAGGTATTATAACGGTTTATGAAGATCTTGCCGGGGAATATGAAAAAAATCCAGATGGATCGCGTAAACTTGGTCCAGATGGACAGCCTATATTGAGAAAAGCGTGAGCCATGCAAACAGTATATGCAGATGGTAGGCATGCTGTTACAGTTATCTGACCAGATCTCAAGAAATGTATGAGTTGGGTTGTTCAGGAAACTTGATCTCTCACGAGAGAAGCTATTGATCAGATCGTATGGGTAATGGATAATCTGATGAAACCAGAAAATATGGAGAAATTCAAGGGCTATATCGATAATATTGGTTCGTTGGTTGGAAAGACAGTAGAGGAAGCTTGAGAAATAATAAAGAATGGTGTAATCGGTATTATATGATGAACAAATGATATTATATGGAATTGGGAAACTGCTAAACTTATACTCACTTATTTATGATATGAATTTGTTCAGGGAATCGTATCGTAATCACTTATACTATATTGTTAAAAAGACTCATATTTACTTATATTTATAATTTATGGCAGACGGAGGACAAAGTGGCGGATGATGGAGGGGTATTGTTGATTTCCTAGGAGACCTACAAGGAATGTTGGCTCTGTGAAGAGATACTGGTTTGTTAAAAAAAAAAGAAGAAGCTGCATTAGCGAAAACTCTTGATGGGGAAATAGGCGAATGGGTTCGTCAAAAAATGGATTACGAAGCACAACTTCAAAGACTTAAAAATAAATATTACGGCACGGGACTGGGAAGGACTGCTGGTGCTCGAGTTGGTCGTAGAATTGGTCTTGCTAAAAAGGAAGATCATCGTGTGCAGATCCAAAGGCTTGAAACATTGATAGCAGAACTTCAGACACTCATTAATAGGGCCATTATTGTAGATCAAAAGATGACTCAAGAAGATGATGATGCAAGAAGGGCTGCTGTAACCGAAACACAGGCTGCTACAGCCAGAGCCAATGCGAAAGATACGCGTGAATGAGAAACACATACAGAAGCATTAGCAGACCAAAGAGCAAGAAGGGCGAGGGAGGATGCAGCAGATATTCGTACTGGTGAGTCACACACTGAGTCACTTGAAAAAGCGAAACTCGAACGTTTGCACCAAGATGAAAAAAATAAACGTGAGTTGCTGGAGAAAGCTATTGATCTCAAAAAGCGTGACTTAGAATTTCAAAAAATGAAAAAAGAGTTCGATCCACCAACTGCTGGGTCACTCGAAGAAGCACAGCTTAATGTTAAACTTAAGGAAGCTGAGCTTGAGTTAAAGAAAAAAGAAAAAGAACTTACTGATCTTACTGCGACTCCTACTCCCGATCCCCATAAGGCCATTAGAGATCAGATCGAAGAGACAAAACTGAAAGCAGAGCTTGCGGAGGCCAAGTTGAAAGAAATCGAAGCAGAAAAAAAAGAAAAAGAACTTACTGCGACTCCGGTTGCTGATCCTCTTGAGGCTCAGAAGAAAGAAATTGAAAAAGCAAAAATTGAACAAGAACTCAAAAAAGAACAAATTGCCTTGTTAGAACTCAAGAAAAAGGAAGATGAACTCAATAAAGTTCCAGATCCTGATTCTCATGCTGATGTCAAAAGACAGACTGAGGAAGCAAAACTGAAAGCAGAGCTTGCGGAAGCCGAAATGAAAGAGCTTGAAGCAAATAAGAAAAAAGCAGAGCTCACTGCTCCTGCGGCTACCGATCCACATAAGGATCTCAGAGAAGAAATTGCTGCTGCCGAACTAGAGGTCAAGAAACTTGAACGGGAGGCACGCAAAAAGCAGGCACAATCTCTTCAACAGCCAAAACAAGAATTATCTCCAGCGGAGATTTCTGCTATCAATAGACAGATTTCTCTTCTTGAAAATCAGATAAGAGCTTTGCAACAAGAAAGATCCAATATTACGAAAAATCCACATTATTTGAAAGATCAGCCTTCTATTCTAAGAGTGAAAGCTATTGACAAAGAGACAAGAATACTTATATCTCAGATAGATGATAAGGTGAAGAAATTGTGATGAACTCCTTAGTATTTAACTTCTTTTCTGTACTATGGCATTAACTTTAAAGGATAATTATATTACCAAAAGATTGGCTCCTGCTGTAGCATCCACTGCGGTGGGTCCTTTTGTAGATGCCGGACAAGAGACGGGAAAAGGATTGGCAAATGCTGGTAAGTCTTGGCGAGCAGAAGTCAAAAACATTGGTTCAGACATTAGAGCAAATTTCAATAATGCAGGTTTTTTGCGATGGAGATCCATACCTAGAACGGTAGGTACTCTTGGGCATAGATTGATGAACGGTTTTAGTGATGCACTGACGAGTACTTTGCAAGCAGGAACAAATGTTGTTTCCAGAATCACTAGAAGAACTTCGAGCAATATTTTCAGCTTATTTAATAAAAATATTCCAATGACTGCCATCAGAGGAGGTCAAGTTTCAGCTCCTGCTCCAGCGGCTGCTACTCCACCTGCGAGGGCAGCATAGATCTTTTGTACTATTTTCAGATTATTCATTATATTATTATATTGTATGTATGCCTAATCCTACTCATCCTCACACTGAAACAGAATCTACTCAATGATCTGGAGCGTTACCTGTGAAGCATACCCAGGAGGTGTTTGACGCCCTGGAAGAAGAGGAGTTTGAAGAAATAATACTTGATGGAGATAAGGCTTTGTTTGATTTTATCTTTGAAGAGCTTGAAGAGGAGAAAGCAAAGTACGTAAGATCTTGATTGGCGTATATGCATCGTAATAAAAAAAGTGGAGATCTTGTGTTGTGAAATCGAACAAAGGAAAAGCAATTTGGCCGAAGTAATAAAGTGGGTCATGCCATACTGAGCGAGAGTATAACATTTTTTGAACGTTCTGTCGACCCAGATCTTTTAGCCCAAAGTGAGGACGATAAACTTATACTTACTTTACGCACAAAATACGATAAAACGACTGGTGCCACTATGGTCACACCTATACTGTATGAAATCTCGGGAGCATGAGCTCAACAAATGGATTGAATTTTGTATGAAAAAGAACTCTCTACGCAAGAGTTTAGGAGGTATGCACAGCATATACAAGCAAAGATGTAATCTCACTTCCAGCTTATACACATAATCAAAAATACTGAGTACGAACTTGGTGTTTTTTGTTGATCGTTTGACAAAGCCTCTTGAATTGAGTATGATTAGATAAGGATTTATTATATTCTGTATTACTATGGGAGGTATTTTGGACCAATGGAGCACGAGGGCTAAAGAACGTGTCTTGTGAGAGACGTTCTCTGAATGAATAGAGACACCCAGTCGATGACAAGTTGTTATTGAAAAATGATTGGCAAAAGTAGGTCTGAAAGGTCTTGCCGCAGAAAGAAGAGAAAAAAGACAAAAAAAACGTACCTGAGAAGTGAGGACCGATAAGGCAGCTCCGGAGTGAGCAGAAGCGGGTCAGCAAAAGATTATACAGCAACTACAAGAAGCCAAAAGAGCTGCAAATACAACGGCGGCTATGGCAAAGTACGCTGATCCTACAGAAGCAGTAGCAGGTATATTTCCTGCGTTGTGAGATGCGGGTGCTAGTGCAGTATTGGCAGCTTATTATCATTATACAGGAAGAAAGGTTTGATTTAGCAAGGCACAACACAGCAAAATAAACAAATATTTGGTTACTGATGGTGTTGTATGATTAATCCCCGTAGTTGGAGATATAGCAGATTTTTTGTATAGATGATGTAAAAAAATTGGAAGGTTGTTCAAGAAGCACTATGAAGATTTAGCAAGACAAGCAAAAGAAAAAGGAGTACCTGCTTCAGTTCTGAACGATATAGCACACAATAAAGATATTGATGAAGAGGTAGTAGAAAAACGAAAAGATGGCAAAGGTGAGGAAACAGTTCCAGAAGCAGAAAGATGAGCGATGGCAGATCGTGAGGCTTCTCCAACAGATGCTGCCGAGCATACTGAGGATGTGGCTGATAATGTGTCGGATGTTTCCACGGATTTAGCTGCACCAGCAGAAGGCCTTCCTAGTAAAACCTAAAAACTCGCATACTTATTTCTTTTATGGCATATCCCTCTTGGAGGGATTTCTTATTTCTTATTTGATAATAATCTGAATAAAATTACCTTACGAGAATATTATTAGTTGCTAACTATAACGATATGACACCGATGGATCAATTCATTCAAAGCATTACGGCCACTACCGGTAGTAGTGTGATTGCCTATGCAGGTTTGATATTTTTTATTTGAGCCTGGATTTATGCGGTATTATGGACGTTGAAGGATGTGATGTATAGGACCAATAATGTAAGTTTACAACTTGCTTCTGTGCTATTTGTTATAATTGGTACGCCCCTTGTAGGTTTGCCACTCTATTTCTTGATTAGACCAGTCTCCTATAAGCATGAAAGACATGTTGGTTTTGAGTGATTAGATTTGCAAACAGTAGTGTGTAAAGAATGCTACAGAACAAACCTTACTGATTACAATAATTGTGTGTTTTGCGGATCAAAACTAAAAATCACCTGTAAACAATGCGATACAGTATACCCTTTTAACTACCTGTATTGTTGTAAGTGTGGAGCTCCCAATATTGAGATGTAATATAAGCTGAATAGTTCAGGATCAACTAATTATTTAATACAAATTGATGAGATATGCTACAATTGAAAATAACATCTTTGGAAGGATTGGTTTGGGACGAAGAAGTGAAGCAGTTGACTGTGGACACCTTATCTGGACAGATAACTGTTTTGCCATGACACGATAATCTAATTTCTGTTTTGAAACCAGGTCTTATCAAATTAATCCCTATGGAGCCCGCAATACAAAGAAGTTTCGAGTTTTTGGTAGAAAAAGAATTTATCGTGTTTGGTGTCCTGTGAGGTATACTTAAAGTGGAGGACAATGTAGTGCAAATACTTACTAATATGATAATAACAGATAATCAGAATCCTCTTGAGGTTCTTTTACAAAACAAGCTCTCTCTTCAAACTCAATTGCAAAAAGCACAACAAGCTCATGAGACTTCTCAGTCTTTGGAGACGGATTTAGAGAAGATAAATTTAGAGTTACAGCTTGCTTACTGGAAACAGAAATAATATCTATTGTAATAATTGATAATGACCGTTTTATTTTTCAGATTATAAGTATATATGACTGATATCGTATTGTTTGGGGTGCAGGGCGCTGGTAAAGGTACACAAGCTCAGAGTATTGTTGAAAATTTTCCTCAGTTTGCATTATTTGAGACAGGCGGTATTTTTAGGGCCTTGAGTACCCTGAATAACAGAGTTGGGGAATTTGTCAGACAAATTAATGAAGGAAAGTACATCCATTATAGTGTGACTAACGCAGTTTTTGATCTTATGATACCGATGCTTGATGCGAAGCAAAATATCTTATTTGATGGCTATCCTAGAAACTTACCACAGTTATTCCATTTACTCGATTTCGAGTACAAACATCATCGTAAACTAGTAGGTATCCATCTCAAGCTAGACGATAAAAAAGCTATGAAGCGTCTTGTGGGTAGAAGATATTATCGTAATAATAATATGCTGTATTTGATTAAAGATGAGACAGAGTTGGAATTGGTAAAAAACCAGTGATATGAAATTGTGACCAGAGAAGATGATCATCCTGAAGCCATTAGAAAAAGGATAGAGCAGTATCACACTGAAACAGAGCCCATTATAGAATATATGAGGAGTCAGGATCTTTTGGTAGAAGTAGATGCAGATCAAACTCCCGCAAAAGTATTTGAAGAAATAAGAAAAATAATTAAATTGTCTAGTTAGACACTTTATTTATTAACTAATGTCACTATATGAAATCAGAAAAAGCGGGCGTATCTCAAAAACTTGATGCCTTTGCGAAAAAATTCTTCCCTCAGAGAAAGAAATTCTCCCTTCAAGAGACCCAGTTATTGGCTGATATCTTGGGTAATAGTACCAAGAGAGTGAACTTCCAAAAAGTCAAAGAACTCGCAATGACCTTTTTCCCCGATAAGCATGAATTAGATTCTCAAGAGGCACAAGTATTATCCCATTTTCTTCTTTGTGGATGACCAACTAAAACTCAACAAAAAAAAATAGCTCACTTCTTCGAAGGGCAGATGCATTGTACTGTCACTCAATTAATAGATATTATTAACGCTGTGAATCCTGATCCTGCAAGTAAATTGTATCGACCTACCATGGGCACCGATGGAAACGGTAATTTATTGTCTACCTACGTATTTGAACAAAGAGAAGACTGTCATTTTCTTCTTGGAAAAGACGGGATAGCAGAGGTTCTCAGAGAATACTATTGATAAATTTAGTATATGATAACCCCCCCATGGCTATAACAACAAAAGAATTTGATAAACTGCTTAACATGACCATGTTGTCTCTAGATGATAGAGAGTATGATATGTATTTGCGTCAAATGGATCAGATTATTTGATTTATGGATAAACTGAAAGAGCTTGATATAAAGGCTGAAAGCGTAAAACTAAATTCGACCTTCGGCCCAGCAGACACTGAAGGCGAAAACTGAATCTCATTGGATCGTGATTATCATACCAGCACTATCTGATTATCCAATGTACAGCACCCTATTTCTGGTAATATGGTTCAAATAAAATTTAAAAGAGGTTAGTTAGATAATTATTCGAATTTCTCAAAGTCGCTGGGAAATGGTGCTATAGCCTGTATAGTCTTGCCTGCATGATCAACAAAAGAGTAGCTATGGCTATGAAGCAACTGCCTGTTGATCTTATACTGTTTGTGGACTATTCTGTTCAAGAGCACATTTCCATACATAATATCTCCAATGACAGGATGACCGATATGTGCCATGTGTACTCTTATCTGGTGCATTTTTCCTGACAAAAGCTGGCATTTTACTAAGGTAAGAGCACCAAGATATTTGTTTTCTATTACTTTTTCGGTCGTGACTAAGGTCTGACTATCAATTCACTTTTCATGATTCACAAAAGATTGTGCACGGCCCACGGTGGCATTATATCCTTTGAATAATGGTGCGTCAATGAGTTGTTTATTAGCAATGAGCTCTCCTTCAACTCGTGCATAGTATTCTTTGGTGATGTTATGATCTCTGATGATTGCATTGATATGCTGTAATGCGGGATAGGTTTTTGCTGATACCAATACTCCAGTTGTATCCTTATCCAAACGATAAGCAAAAGCAGGTTTGAATGTAGTGGGGTTTAAAGCCTTTATATCTTTGTCTGAATCTGCATTTTTCTCCTTTCAGCTTTGTGTCTTATGCCTTCCGCCTTTGGCTTTTACATAATAGTCGAGTAATTCGTTCATGGTAATATCATCGGTATGCTTATTCCCCTCATGGATAACAATGCCAACGGGTTTATTTCGTATAAGCCAATCTTTATCCTCATAGAGTATCAGATTATCTCGTTTATAATGCATCTTTTTCATCCAGTTCTCTATGACAGCCGGGTTAGATTTTACTTCTGCTTTACCAACGCATTGTTCAATCAGTGTGGGATGAAACTTGACCTCGTCTCCGAGTTCGAGCATGTAATTTTCTGGCTTTTTAGTCCCATTCACTCTAATCTCGCCTTTTCTAATCCACGAGTAAATATCTTTTAGAGATATATGCGTATATGGTTTGAAGTATTTTCTACAAAATCTATCAAATCTTTGACGTGCTGCGTTCGATTCTATGATGACGCTGTTATTCATAAGAATATGGTTTATAAATTGTTTGGCCCAGGAATATTTGTGCTAATGAAGTTTTTTTTGTAAGCGTATTCTACAAGATGTTTGTGGATATAAGTAGAGTTAAGTTTGATAAAAGGTAATTCATGTCGTAATATTTTGGTAACGTGATAAGAATTTTGTTCCGATTGTTTTTTCGCTTCCGGTCCGATAGGTTGTCCATGGGTATCGGCAATATTTTTAACCAAATATATATGATGAATTTTCTCTTTCATGATTCACTGGTATTTTTGATATTCTATTAATTCTCCTATTTTTTCAATGATTTCTACTTGAATTTGTGCCTCTTCTCGCAATTCTCTATGAAGCCCCTCTTCAATAGTTTCATTGCTATCTACTCATCATCCCAGGGTGCTAAAATATTGCTCTGGTTTGCCTCTATCGCTTCTGGTTCTTTGCATCAAGAGAATCCCATCTTCATGAAGTACGATAGCACGTGCAGTGATTCTTGATTTGATTCTTTTAAGCATTGTGGTGTGGATTATTATCTTGAGATATGATGTTTCAGATTATCTTTGGTATTTTTTGACATCAAATTGTCTTAGTGCGGGTTGTATTCGTTCTGCAAAGTCTTCTCGTACTTCTCGTCAATCCGGATCTCGCTCTTGTTTAGTGTAATTGATAAGGTGCTGTTGTAATCATTCTGGTCATCCGCTATCTTCTATCAAGTAATTACCCGATCATGAGATGACGTGTATATCGGCGTCCGTATTTGTATCTTGATCGGTTTTTTTTTGTTTTTTTGATCATAAACTTCCAGTTTTCTCCGAAGTCATATACAAACAATATATCCTCATGATGATCAAAATAATCTGATAACTTATATTTTTTGGAAGAAACGTTGTGGGCTACTCCTTGCAAATCTTGAAACTCTGGGTCACTGAAGTCAGTATCGTATGATACATCAGAGTTGAATTCTGGGTGGTTGATAAATAGTTCATCTTGTTTTCTGAATTCCCACAGATGCTCTCCTGAAAAACCGTAGAGTACGCAGATGGTTTGGGCGAGTTTCTCGAAGCTTAGTGCACTGCTTATTTGTATAGTTCTTTCGTTCAGTGGCTTTCGATCTTGTAGGGTAATTTGTAAAGTATATGAGGACATAGATGCATATAATCTGATCTAAATGAGTGCCCTTATGGTGCT
>CAZLWR010000009.1:16405-34558 GCA_964563595.1 uncultured Candidatus Peribacteria bacterium
TTCAATCAGGGACGAGGACCGTTGTTTGGCGTGCTAATTGCCGCCTATGATCAACGGCGTGTTTGATCCCCCTTGGCCCATGATAAGGACCTTGGCGTTGCTGGAGACCGCGAGCTCCTTTTGGGCCTTGATCTGCTCATAGCGCAGCAGCTCCGGCGTCAGCGTGGAGGTGATGATGCGCTGGTAATCGGCGATCCCCTGGGCCTCGACCCGTTTACGCTCGGCTTCCTGCCGTTCTTTGGCCAGGGTGAACTGCATCTTTTGCGCTCCTTGTTCCGCATTGATCTTGTCTTCGATCGTAGCGGCGACGGATTGCGGAAGCTCGATGTGGCGAACGAGTACTTTTTCGAGTTGGATTTTCCGCGCACCCAGTTCATGCCGCATGACGCTGTCCAGACGGGCCTGGTATTCGTCACGTTTACCGGATGTAAGATCGGTGGCATTGTACTTGGCACTTTCTTCGCGGGTCACGCTGCGCTGGTAGGATATGATAATGTTTTTGTAATCGCTACCCAGGTTGCGCAGGATCCACGGGCCGTCGGAGGCATTGATGTGATACAGAATGCTTTGATCCAGTTGCACTTGTAACTGGTCTTTCGACAGCACTTCCATGACCTGATTTTGTCCGTCGCCCGTGTAAAGGGTTTGGGTTTTTATGTCCATGATTTCCACGTCAATCCAGGGCGCCACAAAGTTGAGCCCGTCATTGAGGTAGTCGTCTTGAACCTTCCCGAAGACCTTTTTGATACCGATGGATCCGGACGGAATTTCAACCGCGCAGGTGAAACCCAGCACAATCAGGGAGAGCACGAAGAAGAGGATGCCAACCCCCCGGCAAACTTTTTGGATGGTCGTATTTTCCGCATCATTGGGAATGAAACGGGGGGCGACGAAGCAGCCAATGGCAATCAGTAAGAGCAGAATAGTCCAGAACATAGTAAGTGGTTGAGTTGTTGATAGTAAGGAACGTCAGTTTATTTGTAAGTTGCTTCTGTGAAAACAGCATCATCTTACAATGATGATAATGATTATTTAATGTAAAATGTCAATAGAATATTTGGTATAATTACAAAGACCTACTCTAAATCATACTTACGAGCTAGGTTTATGAGTTCTCATAGGTTGTCTATCTTTTCTTGAGCTTGTTTACCTTCACTTTCAGTGAGAAATTCCTGATAAGCAGTAGTTTGGATAATTTGTTCAATTAGTTCAGAAGTAGTCAGACTATCTACTTGTAATTTGAGGAAATTCATAGCGGTCATAAACTTTCTGAGAGCGTCCATAGCCCTGGTTGCAAGACCCGTAGCCATCATATGCTCATGACTATTGATAATCTCATCTACACTAAGATCGTTTTTGCTGGCATATTGTTCTAGCGTCTTCATAGTATCATCAGAAATACCACGTCTTGGAGTATTGATGATTCTTTTGAGACTAACGCTATCTTTCGGATTATATAAATATCTTACATAAGCCAAAATATCTTTTATTTCTTTTCTTTCCAAAAACTTAAAACCTCCATATATCTTATACGGTATGCCTTCCATAATAAGCTGTTGTTCAAAGTTGGAAGACATGGCATTTTTGCGATAGAGTAGGGCGAAAGCTTCCCGATTCTTATTTTTATCTTCCTTGAGTTTAGCAATAAGCTCTATAACATGCTTTGCTTCGTCAATTTCGTCTCCGTGATTCATGACAATGATTTTGTCTTTACCTTCACGATGAGGGATGACAGTCTTTTCGTATTGTTTCAGGTTATTTTTGATAATATGATTGGAAGCATTTACAATATGTGGCTTGGATCTGTAATTCATTTGAAGCTTGAACATCTGGATATCGGGTCGGACTTTGGATACATTGAGAAAGTTATCCATCATAGCCCCACGTCGGCGGTAGATACTTTGAAAATCATCCCCGATAAAAGTGATATTACCGCCATGCTTGGTAAGTAATTTCATAATTTCAAATTGTATCCAGTTGGTATCCTGTGCTTCATCTACCAATACGAATTGGAATTTCGATTGTCGTTTTTTGAGTACTTCGGGACTGTGTTTGAGAATGAGATAAGGAACCAATAACAAATCATCAAAGTCCATCATGTTTGCTGCTTCGAGCTCTTTTTGATAGTCCTGATAGATTTGTAAAAGCATATCGTCTTTTGGAAAGCTAGCCATCTTAGCATAATCCGCTGGGGTAATTCCTTGATTTTTCCATTTGCCAATCATACCCTTTGCCGCGTCGGTTTCTACTTTTTCTTCCCACTTCTTGTTAGTAATAATTCTTTTGATCAGTGCTTTGGATTCACCATCATCGTATACTCCGAAATTGGTATTATATTTGGTTCCATAGTGGCTTATCTCTTGTTTGAGAAATCTGAGAAATAGAGAATGGAAGGTTCCAATCCGGTTGAAATGCGGCTTTTCTACAATATGCTTTGCGTCTGTTTCTTGAGACATTTTACTGCTAACGTCTTTGGCAATTTCCATAAGTCTATGCTTCATTTCATTGGCAGCTTTGTTCGTGAAGGTTACACCAAAAATCTCATCCGGATATACTCCCAATCCATAGACCAAGTAGGCTATTTTGTAGGTTAAAGTTCTTGTTTTACCGCTTCCTGCACCAGCTAGAATCAAACTTGAGGTTTCTACATGCAATGCCGCAGCCGTTTGCTCTTCATTCAGATTATCTGATATATATTTCTTGATGTCCATATTACGGCTCAAAGGCTAAAAAGCGGAAGGCTAAAAGCCCTTAAATACGCATTGTAATTTTTCTCTCTGCTAAGTGAAAACAAATTTGCAAAATCTCCCTGATTCGGATATACTTACCATGACTATTTAATGATAATCTGAATCATATGAGGTATCTTGAGTTATTGGAACAACAGCCAACTTCTCCTGCAGCCCCTGCAGAAGGAGCCAAAGTAGAGCCACCAAAAACAACTGAAGTAAATCCAGAGTTAACGGATCTTCAAACTGATGTGGTTGCAGATGCGAAGCTAAATAAGCTGGATGGTAGATTGAATCCTACCACTTTTGAAATTTTGCAATCAAATGGCACTAATTTACTAAGGTTTTTGAAACTGGGAGAAAGACCCGAAAGGATTGAATCATTGGTAAATAGACTTGAAGGTATATTCACGAGAGTTGGTGAAGATTATTGTAGACTTGATCATACTGAGGCAAAACATATGGCGACAGGGATCGTCTGTTCTTTGATAGATTCCCTCACGGGACAAATCAATACTGGTGCTACTGCAAATCCTGATGCTAAAAAAGATGCAAATCCGAGTGAATTTGACGCATGGGGCAAGGTCGCTGGAAATATATCTAAGCTCTTGGGTGGTGAAGGACAAGGAGGGGCTGAGAACTTGTTTGGCGACATGTTTAGTCAGTTGATTGCTGTATTTGGAAGTTGAGATGTATTATGGCAAAGGCTCAAGAGTATTTTCTTACTTATTGAGCTTACCAGAAAGTCTAGAGAAATACTATGCGATAGGACCAATGGCAAACCAGATCCAGCTAAATCTGTTTGTACCTGGAACCAATCTATCGTTCACGATGCAAAACTATTTGTAGGCTCGGCTCGTATTGTAGAGTCTGCAATAAAAGCAGATAAAGACATTATTCAACCAGAAAACATTCATACGTTGGCAGACTTCAAGAAAGCTATAAAGTTTACAGAAGGCACCAGTTCGGTAGAATACGGCTTGTTAGATTTATTATGATTGAGAATGCAATCTGTGCCTTTAGCACATCCTATTGCTGCTCAAGAATACTTTGCTGATGTATCTCCACAAATGCTTGAAGGCGGAAGAGCAGAAGTACAACAAAAGATTGCTACCAAAATACTGGATGCACTCGAACTTGCAGATGATAAAGGTGAAAGCTTCCAGGAGTGATGGAAGACGAACCGTGCGAGTTTAGAGAAGAGTGGTTTGAGAGGTAAGGTAGATGAACGGATGAAGGCGTTTATGCCGCTGAGTGATCCAAATGATCCTGATAGTCTCTATAGTAGTTTTAATAAGCTGATTAATCTTTTCTGTGGCTTGCTTACTGGTACTGCTTTTTCTGAAGAGGCTTACGATCCCAATGCAAAAGACTTGTGATCAGCTACTACTGACAATGCCGTATCCAATACAGAAAGAAAAGCTATTGGAGATCAAGTATTGGAATGAGTCGTTGCGTGATCTGTGTCCTACTATGCTATCAATGCTATCTTAAAGTGAGAAAGTGCCTATAAATACGATGCTATCAACCCTAGTGATTCCGCCGATGGACAATTATCTATCGGACTCATACAGTGGCATGGCGAAAGAGCTGGAAAACTTGTGGCGAAAATGGGTGCACTCGATCGTGCTAAAGTATTGGACCCTCAACAAGGTCTGGGTCCAGACTTAGGTAAGTTTGTACTAGATACCAAACCCAATGGCCGATGGCTAGAAACACAAAAGCGATGAAGTATGCAAGGATGAAAGCGAGTTCCTAATGAAAAAGAAGAGGACGGTACTCCTTTAGCTGCTTGGAAAAAAGACCGGGTAGTTTCTTTCCAAAGACTGTTGAATACGGACTTGGCAAAGCATGTTATGAATACAGAGCTTAAAACCGATGTAGAAAGCTATGTTACAGTAATAAAAAAAGAACTGGATATCACAGAGAGTGATGATAAACTCAGTGTTCAACAAAAACAAGCAATAGTCATGTTGTCGCGTTTTTACAATGCCTGACCAGAATGGACGAAGAAACTTATAGCTTCTACCAATAAGTCTCTAGATATTAATGTTTTGAAGGACGCCGCACTTGCTAATCCTTGGAACACGGAAGCTAATTTGCTTACAGGCGTAAAAAGTGCTATACAACAAACGTATGAATACTGCACATCTATAACGTAGTTATTTCATTATATTGTATAATCTGATCAATAAAAAATCCACCTCGCAGTAGTGCGGAGTGGGTTTTTCGGTGAGGGCGGGATTCGAACCCGCGGTCCTTTTGGGGACGACTCGTTAGCAGTGAGCTGACTTCGGCCACTCATCCACCTCACCAAGATAGTGGCTCCATACATAATTTTTTGTAAGACTATTTCAATTATAACTTTTACAATATTTGCTTAGTGTCGTATCTCATCCTTGTCATTTGTCAAATCGCATCAGATTATCTAGGCAACTTTTGGCTGAGAATATTGATTTCGGCGTCTTATTTGACTACTATGATGTAGTTCACTTTATACAACTTCTTTTACTCTTTATCGAGTTACTTATGGCATATGTTCACGATGATGTATATCAGCGTATTGCGAAATTAAAAGAAACGGGTAAGCTCGATGCAGCACTCAAATTGGTAAATACGTACTTAGTCGACGATCCTGGTAATCAATCATTACTTATGGAAATCGCGGATATCCATTACCGTTCAGGTGAGTTGGAAAAATCCTCGAAACCGGTTGACTTTCTTCTTAGTCAGAATCCCGATGATCCTATGAATCTCTATATTAAAGGAATCTTGGAAATGGAAAAAAAAGATCGGGCTAATGCTAGAGAATTTCTGAAAAAGGCAGCGAAGCTTACTAAATTGGAGAACGCTGAAGTTATTAGGGTATATGGCTTATGTGAATTCTGGTATGGCAATAAAGAAAAAGGTATAGATATGCTGAAAATGGCCTTTCAAATGAATCAGTATGACGCTGAGGTTATCTATAATCTTGCCCAACTCTATCTCATGCAGCATAAATACTCATCTGCTGAGAGTATGCTTAAGTATTACAACAAATATCATGCAAAGCTACAGTGCTATGATAGAGAAATCCAGTATTATGATGAAAAGATAAAGATCTTTACGGAGTTCATTGAATCTAAGAAGGTGGCGAGATAATTTTATACTATTTGTACCTTACATGAAAACCATAGTATCAGCTGAGTTATTAGAACAAAATGTTTCAGTTACTTCGGTGGAGACCTGAAAGACAGATCCTTTGGCTGCTCTACAAGATGATATCGCTGAGACAGCTGCTATAAATCTTGATCGGGTGCAGTTTCATAGGAAAGTAGTTTTGAGTGCCTCGAGTCTTGAAAAACTCAATAAAAGGGAGAATGCTACTCAAAAAGATTCATTTCTTGCTTTTAACAGCCTTCATCATGGTGCCAAGCTTCCTGCTCAAGGCCAGATTGTATTGGTAGTACCAGAACTAGCTCGGTGGCGTAAGAACGTACTTGGGGATGACCCGAATGCTCATGCCATCCCTGATGCTATTTGGCAGCAAGTTCTTGCGAAGGCACAGGGCATCACTACGGGCGGTTGAGCTACTCCGTTTAAGGACTGCACTCCAGATAATACTCGATTCATACCAGGCAATTATCAGTGAATTTTAACAAACTAAGTTCAATATAAATATGTTTATTCAGACGCTTTTTCATAAACTACGTTCTTTTCTTTCGTTTTCCGCATGAAAAAAGCTGTCTGTATTGGTCGTGGCCAGTTCTTCAAGAAACGTTCATAAGCGTTTTATTTGGACTCATACAAAGCAAATTGTGAGAGACAGTCTCTTTCAATTTATTGGTATTGGTATATTGGTAGGTTTTTTATTATATTTGCTTCATATTTTACTGGGCTTATCTTTTGGGGTCCAGCAAATCTCTCAGAATATTCAACATAAATTATGAGCTTATTTTTATATCAAAGATTCCCCTAGTAAGGCAGATGAAACCTATTCTAAGGTGATAGATATGAAAGATAAGCTGGAGAAGCTTGGTATGAAGGTTACTTACTTGAGTAAGGATGATGCCATTAGATCTATAGGTCGTAAAGTCCCTAGTGTTATAGAATCATTTGAGAAGTATGGTATCAAAAATCCCTTACCTGCTACTATGTACGTTTTGTTTGATGATATGGAGCAATATGAGAAATTGAGAAAGGTGGTAACGGTATATGAGGATATTATTGCGAACCGTGAAGATATCTCCAAAAGTGGTGAGAACATTAAAGAACAAGAAAAAAGAATACTACATATCTTATGATTTACCAATTTTATTGTTTATCTGACCTATTTCTTGGTATTGGTATTAATTATAGTAATTGTATCATTCCTTATGTTGGTCGTTAGAACAAAGTTTGATACTTTTCGTAAAGTGGTGATTATACAGCAACTGTTGGGAACGGATTATACGCTTATTAAAACACCTTTCATTCTAACTAGTGTTGGAATTGTGATCATAGGCTTTGTTTTGTCATTGGTATTTTTCGCCGGTACAGGTATGGTAGTAGGGTGATATACCACAAGCTTATTTCAAACATCTCTTATGAGCCTTATTGGTGCCAGTAGCGGATCTCTTGTTGTCTTGCTTATTGCAGAGTTACTCATTCTGACCTGACTGGTCACTATCATTTGATATAGCTATTTACAGCAACTATTGCTCAAATCTGCTAATACATAGCATACTTGCTCTCACATGTCAAGTAATGCTTCTTGTAATTCAGCTTATAATTGGGTTATTTTGTTATTTCCTCTTGAAATCCCCCTCATTCAGATTAGTATTCCAGTATACAATTTATTATTATTTGTATAGTAATGAACTTAACTCAATTTGTTGCAGCGTTAGCTGAAAAAACTGGTTTGTCTAAAAAGGCAGCTAAGGAAGTACTCGGCGTAGTATTCCAATCAATCATGAACACTGTTAAAAAAGGTGGAGAAGTAAGAATCCAAGGATTCGGTACGTTCAAAGCTAACCAAAGAAAAGCAAGAGAAGGTGTAAATCCACAAAAGCCAACTCAAAAGATCAAGATTCCTGCTATGAAAGTTGTATCTTTCAGAGCTGGTGCTGATTTCAAGAAGGCTGTTAAAGGTGGTAAATAATTATCTTTTCGTGAGAAATTATTCACAAGTCCCGCAGTAATGCGGGATTTTTGTTTGTTTCTTGATTTTTTTGCGTAGTTGGCTATAATTAACTACATTTATTCGAAGTTCTTTTATGAATATTACTCAGAGGATCAACGCGAGAAAGATAGTCCTATGATATCTATATTGGTTATTTTTTTTGGAATACTATAGGCGTGGTACAGATTTGGAGGTTTATACTGCTAAGATGACGCCTGTGGCTATGGATGAAGATGATAGTGCATTTTTATCTGGTGTAGGTATCGATGCAAAAACTATAGAAAAACAAGACTTAGAAGTTGTGGTAGATAGGAAGAAGTTTGACAATATGGGAGCATTTGAAGATGACGTTTCCATTATCGCATCAGGACTGTGAATTGATGCTCATGATGTGGACCGAGAATATGTATTATTGATTGGTGACCAATTGAAGCGTTATATGGTTAAAATGCCAAAACTGGTTGATAAGCATGCTAATCAGTTTATGTATGAGGATATGGAAATTACCAAGAAGGCTCTATTTGTTTTATGATATACGGAGAGCAAGGTACTGCAGACCGATACAAAGGTTATTATCAATGAGATGGTGGAACTAGCTAAGAGATTTGGTTGAGCTGACACCTTCAAACTGATCAATAGTATCTTTCACAATCTGCTTATAGAAGATGTAAAAGTATAAAATAAAAAATAATCTGAAACAAAAAACCTGAGATGAACTCAGGTTATTTTTTATATTTGTCATGACTTGTCTTATGTGCCGGTACTGATAACGGTAGTCGGGTTGCTTCCAGTTCCTAGGTTGAACGCCGGAGCTGCTGCTCATGAATTCGCTTCAGCATCTGCATCAAATGTTTTTTCTTTGGAAAACGGATAGATCAAGCAGGTAAATACAAAAATTATGGCTGCTATCGTTGCGGCTTTTTTCAAACCGGTTTCAATGGATTTGGTTGTACCATATTCGTTACTTCAGGCCATACCGCCAAGGCCAAATCCTAATCATCCTTTTGGTGCCATCAATAAGATAGCAATAGCCATACATACACCGGATGTAAGCATTATAATTAGCAACAAAGTAGTCATTACAAACAAATGAGAAAATTAAAATGGGACAAGATATTCTGTCAATCTACCTATTTGTGAGTGATTTTCAACTTGATTATCGAATGTATTTCCTATAATCAGCTATATCAGCTCTTGGGTATTATCCCGACTTTGTCGGGAAGGAAAGTCCCAACACCACACAACAACTGCTGTATAACGTGCAGTGGACGCCATGGAGAATGGTTAAAAGAAAGTGCCACAGAGACTATACTATCCCGATTTATCGGGAGAAAGGTGAAAAGAACAAGTTCTTGTAGCAATACGGGATATTGTGCCTGAGTCAGGTTGATGATCTGACCAGTGGTAAACCTCAAGTTGGTGCAAGCTTTTCCCGATTTATCGGGAAGGTGCTAGATCCTCCCGACTTGTCGGGAGGCCAGATAAATGATACCTAAAACAGAATTGGGCTTACGGAGGGCTGATATTATCTTATTGCAGTTATTGATACGCTATTGAATTATATGATTATCGAATTACGAATATTGCTTATCGTGTTGTTGCTTGCTATCAGTTTCTGATTATATTTTTTATTGCAGGAAAAAGACACTGCAAGTGCAATCAAACAAACTGCTCAAAGACCTGCAAAAGATATTTCGTGATTGGATAGTTTACAATTTACTCATCCTGTGGCCGTAGCATTACGTGAACAACTTGAAACTGAAATAATAGGCCAAAAAGGGCTTATCAATGGGTTGATACTTGGACTTATAGCCGGTAAACATGTGTTCGTGCAATCTTTGCCTGGTATGGCCAAAACTACCGCTGTTAAAGCTCTTGCTCAAGCGAGTGGCTTGTCCTTTGGGAGGATTCAGGGCACGCCAGATCTATTGCCTAGTGATATTATAGGGATAGAAACGATTGCTGAAAGCGGAAAGCTCAACTCGGCTTTCGGCCCAGCAGGGGCTAAAGGTCAAGTGATTAGAAAATGACCATTGTTTGCGAATATTATCTTGTTTGATGAGATTAATCGCACAACACCAAAAGTACAATCTGCGTTGATGGAATGTATGCAAGAGGGACAAGTTACCATCGGTCATCAAACACTTGAACTACCAAAACCATTTTTGGTCTTTGCTACAGCGAATCCCTCTGGTTCAAAGGGTGTCTATGATTTGCCGGAGGCACAATTAGATAGATTTGGATTGAGCATAGTATTAGATTATCCTGATAATGAGAGAGATATTCTGAAAACACCTCAACAACAAATGCCACATAACAAAAAAAAGCAGAAGAATGCTGTGGATTTCGAATCAATGTATAGTGATATTGAAGGTATTAGAATAAGTGATGCATCTATAGATATTATAAACTGAATTATACAAAAAACCAGGCAAATGCCTGATGCTATTGTAGTTGGCTGTTCACCCAGGGCGGCAAAAGATTTACTTTGGTTAGCCAAAACAACGGCATACTTATCGGGAGGACAATCAGTAGAAGAGTCTCATATTATGCTTTTGCTTGAAAGCGTCCTTGTCCATAGAATGATTCGGAAAAAGGGAGTCAACAAGAAAGATGTTCTTATGATACTACATAGTATGTAATACTACTACCTAGGTCTTTTTACGACATCTTCGATTTCAATTTGCATAGCTGCACTGCTTAGGGCATTTAGAGCTATACCACGTGCTTCTTCAAGATGTTCTGGGGTAAGTGGCAGTCTTGTTGTTTCGGGTATACCTGTTTTTTGTAGCTGATCGATATCTCTCAGAAGAGCTTCTAATTCGTTGTTCAAATAGGCGTGTGCCACTACCTCACCAAATGCGTGAGGTATCAGAGGATTATGTTCCAATACTTCTTCTAGGGATTGTAAAAACTTACCAGGCTGAGTTGGTACCCAGTGTAATTTTTTCATAATGTATTTTTAGTTTTATAAAGATAATACCTTCTTACTTTTTTTTAAAATACACGACAGTTTTGTATACGAGCAAAAAAGGTAGGATTAAAACACGATAGATGTTCGGTTTACTAAACAAAAAAGCAGGATAGGACTTAAAAAGGAAATGAAATAATCTATCGAGCATAAGTAGGGTTTTAGAAGTGGTCATTCAATAGGGTTGCTAGATCCATTTTTGGTCATTTTGTTTGTTCAATGAGAATAGTATTATTGCCTGAAAGAATATAAATGACTGGGTAGGCAATGTTGATATATTTGCTATCCGCTATACCAAAGGCTGCTTTAAGAGCAAGATTTTGTGGAATATGAAGGGGCGTAGCCGGTACATGTATTTTTACGGTTCAACCTTGACCATCTGATCCAACTACGACGTATTCGCATGGTAATGTTTGTGCTTGTGATGTCATTTATTAAATAGCATAATAAATTAAAAATATTATGACTATTCTAATAGAATAGATTATTATAAAGTCAATACTATATCTATGAATAAAATCACTATGTTGTGTTTGAAACTTATTTACAATGCTTATTGATTTGCTCATTAATTCTGCTAAAGACGGCTATGTATTTTGATCTATCCCTGCTAAAGTCTGAAGCATTCGTGCTATCCAATGTTTGAATAATCTGATCTACGGTATCAGTCGCTATATCATTTGCTTTGAGTGCCTTTTGGCAGGTCTCACTGGAAATGACCTGTTTGAGCTCTTTGAACGAGTTTTTGAATTGATCTAAATCATTGACGTCATTTTTAGTTCGTCCATGAAAGAGTTTGGATATTCCTTGAACTTTTTGATACAGGTAATCAAAGGTCGAAAATATACCCACTTTTTCAGCTGGATGATTATTAAGGTACCACAAAGCTAGCCACATAAATAATACTCAGACTATTGTTTGGAGAATGATAGAGCTTACTTTTTTTGACATAATAAAAAGAAAAAAGAAGTATAAAGTTTGTAGATGTCGATTTATCGCAGGAGATTTACAATCCGCATCAGCTTATTTACTAATGCTTGTGCTCGGCTACCAATGAAGGACAAAATTCCTGATTGGCCCAATATAACAAAAATGACTATCATTAGCAAGGGATTGGTGGCCAACATATACTCTACTTTCAGTGCGGCATTTCCTACGAACAGCTTAACAAATTTTCGTCCATCCAAAGGGGGGATAGGTATCAAATTAAACAAGGCTAAACCGATATTGAGGAATACAAACTGCATCCGAAATTGAATAAATAGGTTGGACGGTGCACCCAGCAGAGTAATGAGATCGCCTGCGTAGATTTTTAAAAATATAACTCCTAGAATGGCCATAATAAAATTGGATGCAGGTCAGGCGATAGCTACGAGGAATTCGTCCAGTCTCGGATTTTTGTAATAGGCAGGGTTGATTTGTACGGGTTTTCCTCGTCAAAAATGAATAAGAAATATAAGCAAAAACCCCATAGGATCAAGGTGTGCTAAGGGATTTGGAGTGAGTCTACCTTGGAGTTTTGGTGTAGGGTCTCCCAGTTTAACAGAGGCTCGTGCATGGGCGTATTCATGCAAACCAATAGATATAGCAAGTATAATCGCAAGAATGACAATATCTATAATAGTATTCATAATCAATAATCTAAGGCCTAAAAGTTATAGTGTGTAATTTTTTCTGTTAAATTCTTGGTTAATAATCCATATCCACAGTACATAGGTTCAAAGTCTTGGGTTTTAGCAGTGGGAACCAAATGGATATAGTAATCATTTACTTTTTCAATACTAATACAATCATCTATGTCGTAGATATCATCGCGATGCACTTTGCTTTGTCAGGATAGGAGTTGTTGTAGAGCCAATTCTGTCGCTTGTGTTTGATTTTTAGCAACATAAAAACCTATCTCGTGATTTTCTCCAAATTTCTCCTGTTGATATCATCATGCATTTACGAAATACAGCCTATCTGACTGGGCTATAGGGGCTTCCTTTGATAAGAGCACTTCGTATCAGTTTATGTATTTGAGAATCAAGAATGCATCAATATGGCATGAGGTATCTCCTCAGACCCATTTACTTTGGATGTCCTCATAACAGGACTCGATGGTATCTCCCACACTAAACACTACGTCATGCATTTCTATATGGCAGGCCCCGATTCTTCATCCTAGGTAAATTGCGTAGAGATTCAGATTATTCATTATATAAGAGTTAAGAGCTATGATGTAAGAATATTAATTATTTAACTTTTTCTCAAACATTGTTTTAGCGACGCTTGCATCCAAAGATCATTTAGTGACTTTCATAAGCTGTCATACAAAGAAAGCAATAGTGGTTAATTTCCCTCACTTGTAATCTTCAAGTGCCTTGGGATTATCTTGGATAATGGTATCTATGATTGATAGAATATCTTTTTCATCTATAGTTGCACTCAGGTATTGTGTTGCAATTTCTCATGGATGCCCTCATTTTTCTATGAGCTCTTGCATAATCTTTTTTGCAACCATGTCGTTGAGAGTATTCTTTGTAATAGTATCTAAAAAATCAATGAAGGTCTGTGCGGTGAGCTTCATATTATTCTCTCATCCTTCGTTGTAGATACTTGCAATGGGTCACATGAGTCGTTTGGCAACTAGTTTCGCATCAAATCATTTATGGTAAGCGATAGAAAACCATTCATATAAAAACTCATTGTTGAGTAGGCCATGGATATATTCCTTGTGAAAACCAAAATCTACAAGTAGCTTGATTCTCTTGTATCAGCTTGTGATATCCATTTGAGGATTCCGATTGATGGTATTTGCATTGACGCGAGGTAAGTTGCCTTCTGGGAAATATCTATAATCGTGAGCATGCTCCTTGGATCTGAGCGTGTAAGTTTCTCATTTGGTGTCATCTCGTCATCTAGTTTCTTGCTCAATAATCTGATTATTGTTGATCATATTCGTATGTCTTTGGTATTCGTGGGCGATAGCTTTGCGAATAGATGCGAAACTGTTGAGATTTTTTACTTCGTTTCTTACTCCCAATTCTCTTGATCCCATGGGTTTTACACTCAAGTTTACATCCACTCTCATCTGTCCTTTTTCCAAGTCAGCATATCCTATATCGTTTCGTCTGATTATTCTTTGTAATTCCTTTAAAAATTCAATAACCTGATCGTCACTCGTAAATTCGGGTTTGGTAACAATCTCGAGCAGTGGGCCACCAGAACGATTAAAATCAATATAGGTTGTGCCATCTATAGTGATAGTTTTAGCAGTATCGTTCTCCAAGTGTGCCTCATGAATATTGATGCTATTCTCAGTTTGGAAGTTGTTGGTGTAAAAATGTACTTGCCCTCATTTGATAATAGGTTCGTGAAATTGGGTGATCTGAAACCCTGTAGGAGAATCAGGATAAAAGTAGGATTTACGATCTCGTGAGAAGTTTTTATTCAGCTCAGCATTGAATATATGTCATAATCTGATAGCAGTATTGATACATTCAGGATTGATAAGGGGTAACCCGCCGGGTTGCGCTGTACAGGTGGGGCAGATATGCGTGTTTGGTGTAGTATTGTCAAAGTCTTGTGTATTTTCACAATGGCAAAATATCTTATGTTTTGTATGCAGTTTGATATGGATTTCGAGTCAAATAATGTATTCGTACATGAAAGGATATGACAATGTTTAAAAGCTTGATATTGAGATGCAATATTCTATTTACCTTGTTGTTTCAGTTTATAACCAATATGTATATGATTTCAACAAACAAAAATCCCGTAGCATACTGCGAAACGGGATAGATGAAAGTATTGTCTTGTTTAATTTCTTAATTTTTTCTGAATCTGAAGATACCATACATCATGAGACCCATGATGATAGTGAAGATGATAAGGTCTTCAGTTGGTCCTACGCCAGGTGCTTTTTCAATGACTGGTGTAGTGTTCGGGGTTTCAGTAGGAGTCGGTGCTGGAGGAGGAGTCGTACCAGCTACCTTGATAGTTTGGATATATTCTTTGCTAATTGCAGTATTTGATGTGCTATCAATAGCAGTGAGTCTTACTTGGTATTGTCCAGCAGCTGGAAGTTTGATATCAATTTTACCTTCGCTACCCTTTACTGTATTGAGAGTGAAATAGTCTGCTTCTTTTGATTCTTTGATTTCTACTTTTACGTTTGCATTGCCAACCAATGGCGTCCAAGTAACAGTGTAGAGATCTTTACCGTCTGTAGTATAAGAGATGTTCTCGATAGTAACTTCACCTGCGTTGTGAGTAGTTTCTGTTGTAGTGGTAGTAGTAGTCCCTGTCGCACCGTCTAAATTACTAATCTCATTCAATAGTGCATCTAGGTCGCCGCTTGCAGATACAAAACTAAATGTACACAATAAACTTACTACTAATACTAGTGACAACTTTTTCATCGGAAATACTATGAATAATGTAAATGGAGTTTTATGTAATAATAATCAGATGGTCTTACAATTGCAAGTAATTGGTTACTTTTCATCAAAATTCAAGACGAATGCCTGATATACGCCTATATCTACCAAAAAGTTATTGTATACAATTGCTATAATTGATATAGTGTATTGCCAAGTGCAAAAAACCCAGCCTTTAGGGCAGATGTATGCTTTCAGTTTATAATTTCTATTCTTAGCCTTCTTCAATAAACATTGTTTTGTTTCTATATTGGAAACTTTCTGCTATATGGTTGAGTTTTATCTCGGTCGATCCTTCCATATCTGCTATAGTTCTTGCTAGTTTTATGATTCTATGTACTATTCTGGGAGACAGTACTAGTTGTCTAGCGGAACTTTTGAGAAATTGTTCTGCTTTTTCTTCCATAATAATATAATGTGCTATGGTTTTGGAGTTGAGTTGAGCGTTGCTAACGATATCTGTATTATTATATCTTTGCAGTTGTATGTTTCGTGCTTGTTGTACACGTCACTTTATAGTGCTTGAATCTTCTTGAGAATCTGCTTCTAGGAGTGTATCTATTTTTTCTCTTGGTATTTCGAGTATCATATCAATTCTATCCAGCAATGGTCCAGAAAGTTTACTCTGATACTTTTTGATGTCGTGGATGGCACATATGCAGTTTTTCTCTTGATCCCTATAATAGCCACATTTGCAAGGATTCATGGCCCCTACTAGCATGAAGTTCGCTGGATAGCTTACTGATCCTGTTACCCTTGTAATTGTAATGAATCTGTCCTCAATGGGTTGCCTGAGTACCTCGAGTGTTTCTCTGGCGAATTCTGGCAGTTCGTCCAAGAATAGAATTCCTCTGTGTGCCAGTGATACTTCTCCTGGTCTGAGACTGGCTCCTCAGCCTATAATTGATATCCTGGAAGCGGTATGATGTATTGCCCTAAAGGGTCTATGAGTGATGAGTGGCATAGATTTATTGAGTTTTCCTATAACTGAATAAATGCCTGATACTTCTAATATTTCTGGTGCTTGTAGGGGCGGCAGTATAGAGGGTAATGCCCTAGCTAAGAGTGTTTTGCCGCTGCCCGGTGCTCAAGTCATAAGTACATTGTGTAGTCCGCTGGCGGCTATTGTAAGTGCTCTTTTCGCACTATGTTGTCATCTGATTTGTCAAAAATCTACTTCTCGTTGTTGGGTGGCGATGAGATCTTGCAACTTTTTACTGTTGGTTATGGTGGTTGGCCTTTGACTGTTGCTAAAGTAATGCACTAATTCTTCAAAAGTATGTACCGGACATATGCGGATATCCTGGATGTATTCTATTTCATAGAGATTTTCCGCTGGTATGAAAAACAAAGTATAGCCTGACTTTTTCGCAGCTATGACCATTGGTAGCAATCCATCAATTCTTTTGATCTGCCCATCTAGCCCCAATTCTCCAAAAAATAAACCTTCTTCCAGTAGCGAACGATTGGTCACAGCAGGTCCTAGTATTGATCGGAGCAACGCAACTGCCATAGGCATATCAAAACTAGTTCCTGTCTTGCGGATATCTGAGGGCGAAAGATTGAGTATAAACTTGCGATTAGGTATCTCTACCCCTGAGTTTCTCAATGCTGAACGTATACGTTCTTTTGCTTCTTTGATGGTTGTGTCGGGAAGTCAGATTATTTCTATAGTAGGTAAAGATTTATTGGTGTCCACTTCTATGGTTATCTCATTGCCTAGGAGACCCTGTATTGCATAGGTTTTTACTTTATAGATCATATGTGTAATAATAGCTAGCTGAAAGAAAATACAGGCTAGATATCTAAAAAAGTTAAGAAAAATACTGAAATAGTTAAGAAAAGTACAAATCAGTTCTCAAGGTGTTTTTTTGCATAGTGCTTGTCGGGAGACATCTTTAAGGATTGTTTTGTCTTACTTGTGTTTTTTTATAAATATATAATATATTCTATTGACATTGTCTATTTAGCATATATAATTATAGTATAATTATTTATTACTAATACCTATCTTGATGAATAAAACAATGAAGTGGCTGGTATCTTGAGCAACAGGTGCGTTGGGACTAACTTTGTGATTTGTGTCTTTGTGGAATCAGAATTTGAATGGTGTAAACTTTGTTACGCAATCTGTGCCAAGAACAGCTATAACAAGTGCTTCAATAGATGCAGTTTCGTCTGCTGCATCGAGTCAAACTCACTTAGTTGCGTCTCAGGCTATTTCTTGTGAAACTGAATACGTAGTATATTCTAGTGCCCCATCAAGGGTACTAATACATGTACAAGTATATGATAATGGTGCAGCCGCTAGTCTTCCAGTGGGTTATCTTTTCTATCCTCAGGCACGAATAAATGGAACAAATAATTATGTTATTCAAATTGGTGCTAATGGTGAAGGATGAGTGGCTAATGTATGAGCATGAACTTATACTACCAGTAGTGCTTTGGTTTGACCAAATGGAGAACTGATAGGCTGTAGACCATCTACATTTGTAGTACAATAATTTCTTTGACTATTATTATTTCTCATAAATCCTACTTATAGTGGGATTTTTTTTGACAAAAACATATCTGCTCTATACAATAAGCCTACATTGTTTTACTTTCCCATTTCAGGACTATGAATAAAACAGCTCATTGGCTCGCATCTTGAGCAGCAGCTACTTTGGGTCTAACTTTAGGTTTCATTTCACTTTGGAATCAGAATTTTTCAATCCAAAACTCTGGAACTACATTTGTGACTCAGTCTATAAGATCTAACTCTTTGCCCGATAATATCATTGAGACTTGAACAGGCTCTACGGGTAGTGTTTGTGGTGATGGGATACTGACTCAATCAGAGGAGTGTGAAAATAGTTATCAATGTGCCGCAGGCTTTGCTTGTGTGGTTTG
>CAZLWR010000010.1:0-9185 GCA_964563595.1 uncultured Candidatus Peribacteria bacterium
CATCCCAATGATAATACTTCGACTATCGTCATAACAAAAAAATGATTGTCAGATTATCTTCAATCATTATCAGTCAATTACAAAATTATCATATTATAGACCCAAATTTACTTTCACAAACTCGTAGGACACATATCCCGCTATTACAAAAATACCCATTAGAGTAAGAGAAACCCCTATTTGCTTTTTTGCTACTGCATAACACATCATACTTATCAGACCCATAATGCCATATTTTATAAATGGATAATCCATACTTTTATCCACAAAAGTCTTATAGATATATAATATAATCAGACCAAATAGTATAGCTCGAACTACTATATGCAACAGTTGCCTTACAATGAGACTAAATGCATCCTGTAAAGTGTGCATCTCCATCTTCATAGCATTCCACCATAATTTCCAAGAAGAAAGCAGCTTATATATCATGAAATCAATTTTAGATCAACCACTCAATTGATTTAGTCCATGATATCTAAATAATCTATTTTGATTCATAATAGTATGTAATTCCTTCGTGAAGGAACTCAATGGTTTATCTTTATCGATATCAATTTGTTTTACATAATTACTTTCAAGTAGTTCCATTTTGGTAATGATCTGTTCCATACGCTCTCTTATCTGAGCAATATTTCCCTGATTAACAAAAATCTCTAAATCATGAGACCATGTTTGCAAAATATCCAAGTCTTTTTCATCTGTATAGCCCTTAAATCTTACAAGAAAGTCTGCAATATCAGCCCTAGTGTCTTCAACCAATTTCTTTACAGTCGCAGTAATAACTTGCTCTTTTTTTGTAAACTGAGACTCTAACTTTACAATCAAATCATGTGCTTGCTTATCAGTAAGTGGCCTCGCTTTACTATTGATTGAATTGAGTTGTAAAGTATCTGAGGATGTAGATGTTTTTCAGATTATACTTTTTATCCAAGCATAAAACTCTATGACTTTCTTTATATGCGAAATAATCTGGAACTGCTTACCTTGGTAATCCAAACTTGCCACCAAATCATAATCATCCATCGCAATGGTAGCATCCCCATCAACCATAGGCACTATACTGTCTGGTGCGAATAATATCTGGATTTGATTACTATCTAAGCCCTCTACAATATGAGAGTATGTATTATTCTGATAAGTGGTGGTTATAAGATAGTTCATATAAGATTAATTATACATATGTACGGATTTTTTACAAATTCTATGGAGCAGCAAGCTGTGGAGGGGGCACAGTGGAGCCAGCAGGGGCTCATGTATCCACAGGAGGAGTTATTACTGGAGCAGTAGGGACTCAGGTATCGCCGCCATGAGCTGCTGGAGCAGTAGGGACTCAGGTATCACTAGGAGAAGAAGAGTCGGGGCTTGCAGTATCACTGTTTTCTTCTAGATCCAATCAAATTCTCGCTCAGATCTCTGCTTCCACATACTTACGATCTCTACCATACTTGAGTGCACTATATTGTTTCAACACTTCTCTCACCTTTTCATTTTTATAATCTTCTGACCAGATTGTATCCAAACTAAACACACGACTGGTTGCATTATCAATATTGAGTTTTACGTAGGTTTTGAAGTTTGATATACCTATAATATCTTCACCGCTCAATACCGGTGCATACTCCTTTTGCAAGAACTCGGCATCAGGGGCACCGATTTTAAATGATTGTATAGTACCAACGTTACCAAATACAGCATCTTTTACAGACTTTTTACCTCAGCTTGTTTCTCCGATATTATTACTACCTCATCCATCAAGCTGTGCGATATACTGGTGGGCCATGATCAGACTAAGATGGTATTTACGAGCTTCACTCAGGATATCTGCAAATGTATTTGTTACAAAGTTCTGGAATTCATCCACATAGAGGTAAAAGTCTCTTCTTTTATCCTCAGGAATGTCTGCACGAGACATCGCTCCATTACTAATCTGAGATACAATAATCATACCCAACAGTTGGGTATTTAAGTCACCAATCTTACCCTTACTCAAATTCACCAGCAGTATCTTACCCTCATCCATAATCTTACGGAAGTTGAACACTGATTTGGTCTGTCAGATAATATTTCTTATTAAGGAATTGGTCGTAAACGACACAAACTTCGCAGTCAAGTAAGGAATAATTTCTTCTTTTTCACGATCACCGATACTAGCATAAGTCCTTTCCCGGAAGTTTTTCACGGAAGGATTTTTTACTTTGCTTACCTTATACTCGCGAAATGCTTCATCAGTAAATAATCTTGGTATATCTATCAGCGTAGCACCTTCTTCAAGATCTTCCAATAGTGTAAGCGAACCGAATTTAAAATATTCCTGCAGTCTAGGGCCGAATATTTCAGGACCAAACATCTTCAAGAACATTTCAGTTGCATCATTCACTACTCTATCAGCTTCTGTATAATTATTAATATTATATAAATTCAATCACACTGGCCTCTCTTCATTACCAGCATCAAAGTAGATGACATCTTTTGCACGACTTGGAGGTATGTAATTCAATATCTCTTCAACCAAATCTCCATGAGGATCTATCACACAAAAACCATCACCATTCCAAGCATCTTGTCTCGCCATAAATCATAGCAACACCGATTTACCTCATCATGACTTACCAATAATATAGTGATGTCTTGATCTATCTTTTCTTTTCATATAGATAGGAGAAAAGACGTTTCTATAGACATTGATACCGACTAGTGATGCATCTTTAAATACTTTTAATCCATGTCTTTTCTTCGTAATAGTTTCTTTAACAAATTTCCCTTTATCATTAGTCACAATATTTTCTGGGTCTACTTTGGCATGTAGTTTAGCATCATAAGGTATTAGATTATCAATAGTGTCGACCGTTTCACCATATGCTCGGTGATCTTTACCAAATAACAATGGTATTTTACCTCATAGATACCCTTCAGTAACAGACCCAGATATGACAAATTCAGTAGGTTCTTTTGGTTTATAAAGATTATCAGGAGCAGCAAGTACTTTATAATCCATCCATTTGATAGAAGGACTACGGTTAAAAGTACCATCAGGGAAGTGAAACAAAGTAGTAAGTTGATTCTCAGTAAAGATATTATTTTTGTGCAAGAATGCTATAGATCCTATTGAATGCAAAAACTTCCATATAGGCTTGAGAATGAATCATAAAATATCCACTTTCCACTCATTTACATCAAGCTCATTATTAAACTCATCTTTGAAAATATTATAGATACCAACCATATTACGAATATTGGATTTCGGTTTATCCGATTCGTCTGAACTTGAAATGAAATACAACGAACACGAGAATGCATGTCTTCAAGCTTCTTCACCCATTACATTGAGTGCATCTTCCTTTGCCTTTGTCATACGCACAAAATCTTTACCTCATTCCTGATACTTAGATGTATCTCCAGGTACATTTTCTTTCTTTTTTCCAAATATAAGAAAGTCAAAGATACCAAAAGGAAACAACAGAATTCTTTTTGTTATACTTCATGGTTGAACAAAGTTTTTATCATTACGGTAAAGGCCCTCTGCTCGCCTTTGAGCCCTACGATTGAATGCTGATCATATAGGTCTACAGTTAATAACAATATCAAAAGTATCACTATCGCCTAACGATCACATACTATCAATGACGTTGTTTAGCGGGTCATCTTCAATTTGTTTAAAAGTCTTAATAGGGAATACAGCATCTTTTTTTGGTTCAAGTGGAACAATATCTCGATACTTACGACTGAACATATTCGGAGCGACGGTTGTTTCGATACTAGAGTCGGCATATTGTGCGGATATGGAAGATTCAATAATTTCTTGGTATTCTGGATAAGTCGCTACAAGAAAGTACACAGAACCTTTCTCATAATGCAAGGTAACGCTAAACTTTGCTTTATCAAAAATAACTGTCATAATCGAATCAATTACACCAAGCTCTCACAATCTATGCATAGATCTAAAAACCTGACTCATTCTACCGATCTTTTCTTTCATGTCCTTGGATATGTCTCTTTGTTTATCTCTATCTTCTTTAGAGTCACCCCTTGGTAACATAACTTTCAGATATACTATCCTGGGATAATTAAACAAGTCATACAAAAACTGCAAAGCATACTTTAGTGACTTTAAAATAAGATATAAAACAAACAATCAGACAATTATTTCTATACCTGTTATAGCGTATCATGTGAGACTATCGACAGTATACCAAGCTTGACTTGAAGCAGTAGAGGTAACTATACCTGCTTTTGATTGAGAACCAGTTACATTTTTTACCTCTTTTGTGTTATTATGCTCTTTCGTGCTTGTTAGATTAGATACTTCTTTTGTATCCTCTTTTCAGTTTATTTGTTCTTTAATATAATCAAAAAACGATTGTGACTCTTGGGGCTTTACGGATTGCAACTCACTCTCGGTTACTTCCGCGACCTCATGAGATAACTCACCGCTAGGGGCCGAGATAATATCCAAATTGAGAGCTTGCACATATTGCTTTACATTTGCCATACCACCAAAATCCGTCACACAGCCTCATTTGGCAGGTCACCAAGCACTAGTAGTAACTTTAGAGATAGCTGCTTGCTGCTGAGCAGGATATTTCGATAAGTATTCTTTGAGTGATTGTTTACAGGTTTCCAACATACTGCAAGGTATAATAGCTAAGAATTATGATCTTATGGAAGTATAATCAGACTGAGTTCTTTTGTCAAATTGCCATCAAGACATACGAGAAAGAAAAAACCACCATAGCACAAAGCCATAATGGATCTTAAAGTAAATATAATAAAATTATTATTGAAGTGGTTGCATTGGTTGCATAGGCTTCATTTCCGGGTATCCAGCTATTACTGTTTCTACAGGAACTCCTTGTTTATCTAAGGAATCAGATACGATCAACAACGCATGAGCGGTATCCTGTCTGACCGAGCTCATATACTCTGCAATATCTTTAGCCACTTCCGGAGGTATAGGATAAGAAGCATTATTTGCTGTTACCTTTAAATGATTGTTGTTTAAAACGCAAAGTACCATTTGTTTATGTACATGTTCCATGCGCGGCTTGCTAGCAGCGTCTGTAGCGGGTTGGTCATCGCAAGCAGACAAGCAAGTGAGTCATAACATAATAGTTGTTCGTATCTTATTATTCATAGTAAGCGTATTATAAGGTAAATCACTATTTGGATGACCAAGCAAAATATCACATCACGGCTTCTTCAATGAGGACGTTACGCCTCAAGTCTACTACCCTATCAAGTTGATTGATTCAAGACTTTTGTATACCGTTGATACCTATAATATGGTAGGATTCTTCAGTTGCATATCATGCAGTCTTAATAACTGCCAACTGTCCCTTGTAGTCCTGAGCAGATAATAATGGCAAATACCTACCCTGCAGACGCACTACTCCAGCATTACCGCTTCAAACGTTCTTGACACCAAACAGCAGCAATAATGTATGTGCCGCGAAAGATGCTTCTGGTGTCTTAAAATTAACAAAGGATTCTGCAGCATAATCATCAGTATGCTTGGAACTACCATTAAAGTTATATTTTACATAATTTATATGCTCTAACAGTTTGCCCAAAACTTCTTGGTGCTTTGCAGGAGCATAAGGAAGATATCTTTGAAGATTATCGCCGGCCCTCATAATAGTACTATAGGTACCGATTTTCATACCAAAGTGATTGTTACCATTTATGGCTAGCCTACTTCATCCTGCACCACTTTCAATTCTTCACTGAA
This sequence comes from uncultured Candidatus Peribacteria bacterium, assembly GCA_964563595.1. GTDB lineage: Bacteria > Patescibacteriota > Gracilibacteria > Absconditabacterales > Absconditicoccaceae > CALMFT01. Next base: position 5,729 of record CAZLWR010000010.1, read on the forward strand.
TCAGAGTTACACTAGGCATAATACCAAAAACTGACTCGTTGACTGCGGCCTGCTGCCATTTAAGGAAATAAGGATCGCTACTGTTTTCCGGTAACAAGGTTGCTCCAGGAACTTCAGCAGCAACTCCAACACCAGTAGTGTTTCTTTCAAATTCTTGAGCAGTTTGGACACTTCACCACAATGACTGTGTTCAAGCAAGTTGCTCAGCTGCTGTCTTTTCTTGTCTTGCACCCTCCAAAAGTTCAAGTGGCCCGATAACCTCAAAAGCAATATCATCATTATTTTTAGTAAACCACGCAGCACCCTGCCATCCTACTGCTCATAAGAAAAGAAACAAAATTGCATATCGGATCCAATCGGACGATCATTTGTTATTCATGGCCTGTGCAAGTTCTTTAGCAAAAGCATCGCTCAAAAAGCTGCCGCCAGGTGGTACGGGAGGAAGTTCAGGCAAGACACTTTTCGTATCCAACCCCTGTTTTGTAGAAACGGGTTGATCGGGTTGACGCATATTAATTTAATATTAAAGAAATTAATTAACTTTTCTTCATGTTATAATCGGCACCTCATGTGCCGGAATAAGCAGAAAAGATCAAGTCTCTTCAGGATCTACTTTACCCCACTTATAAGCTTTTTCAAAATCGTTGATAGAAAATCCAACCAATTGTTTAGTAGATAACCATGCAATTTGATCTGCTCACAATGTAGTCAATGTGAGCACTCTCATTGTAATCCCCGAAGCAGTTTCTATAGTATATAAATGTACTTTTTGATTTCAAACTACTCCCACAATATCATCTCTTATGAGTTCCGCTTCCAAAAAGTTGCATTCAATTACCCTTGGTCTCAAGGAGAGCCGTACCTGATTTGGTGCACGTCGTTTATTATCATATACCATGTAAGGTTGTTTCGGATATTCAGGTAAATACCAAAATCTTTTCTCGAAGCCCTCATCATAACGGAGATAATCAAAGTTAATGGCACTTTTCCTAAGAGCATTTAAATCACTATTATAGTGTACACCGCCAAAAACAATACTCAATAATGCCGTTGCAAGCAGAAGACCTGGTTTCGTTTTTTTAAGATCAGCTAGATAACTCCACAATGATGAGCCGAACAGCGGTCTTTCAACAAATTGCTCAAGAGCCTGATATCAAGCATTGATTTCAAGTTGATATTCCCTGAATTGAGTATTACCGATGACCATAAGCACAGTAGTAAACCGATCCCAAATCGTTTTGCCGACAAATCTATTTCTTGTACTTATCACATACTTATCATGTTCCCCACGTTCACGCTTCAGTTGCTGAAGAAATTCGTAACGTCCACGTTGGTCAATAATATCAAGTGTTGCCTCCAGCATATTAAATAACGAAAATATAAGATTTACTGCATTTTGTCAGAACATCTTAAATGCCTCTAAAGCATAGTCTTTCACTACGTGATCGATTTCATAATGACCTTGCATATACATTGCCCATCATCAAATCAAAGCAGCGGCAATCCGTGGCACCGGTCATCAGGCAAATTTTCTTTTATCAAAAACGTATTCAATACTGTTGGTATTATTAGCTTTCAGTGCCTTCACATATAAATCACTCTTTGGGGAAAGCGTATCACTAATCTTCCTTTGTATTTTTCACAAAAACGTTAACTCTTTTAGCTCTTCAACTGCTTGGGGCAACTCAGAAAGATCAAGCTCTCCTAGTGCCTGTGGCTTAAATCTTAATTCATCACTAGAATCTGGAGTGTTCATAGTCACTATATATACAATATAAACTGAAAGACTGGATTTATGTGGCAACAATGTAAAAAAGATAGATCCCAATGCAATAGAATATTATAAATGTCAAACACTATGAATACTTTTTTGAATAACGAAAAAACCAATGCTGTGGTGAACCACTTGAGTATTAACAACGCCAAACAGCGAGTTACTCAATTGCATTGGTTTTTATCTGCGGAGTAGACTCCGCTCATCGTAGATCTCAGCGTCCTTTTCTCTTTCCGGCGGGTTTTGGTTTCGGTTTTGCCTTGGGCGGATCGACGAAGTTGCGGAAGGCCATATCGGTTTGTTTACTTACCGAAAGCAACTGACCCGCTTCAAGCGGACATTCGGCTTGTATCGATTTGAAAACATTGTAGTATCGTAAAGCTTCATCTTTTTGATTTCGTACCAAAGCACGATGCACATAGAGAAGATTACGGGCACACTTGAACACCGCGGGATGTTTTTTGAATTTTGCAACCGCAGCGTCCGCAGTTTTGCTATTGGGCTCTGCCTGTAAGATCCCCGCCCAGGTCTCACCGACCCAGCCCGTGGCCTCCATTACCTGGTCTGTGCTAGGCGTTTTGGTCCGAGCACTAGCACCAGACCGTCGCGTCGTAGCCCTTTGGCCACCGCCCGTGGGAATCAGTTTAGTATTTGCTTGGTCCTTTACAGGCACAAGCGGCTGATTATGCGTGACCGGCGGTAAAGGAGCTTGGTTTTGTGCCGCAGCAGCGGGTGGCGGCGTGTCAACAGCAGGAAGCGGGGCTGCCTCCGGCAAGGCTCCATCCACGAGACTGTCGGGAACGGCCCCTTGGCCACCTGGTAAAGGGGCTTGAGTTTGAGCCACCTGCTGGGATGCTGCGTCACCTTTTTTGCGGCAAGCAGGCATCATGAGCCATACTGTCAAGCAAATGAGTACTATAAGATTTCTTTTCATAATTCAATGATGGATCGTGGTTGTTAAGAGGAAGAAGAACTCCGAAAAGTCTTTCTTCCTCTCGTTGACGGTGAATGTGGTTAGCCTCGGAATTTCGCAGAAAGCTGTGCGACCAATGCGGTGTATTGTGCATGGCCTTGAATCAACGCAAAGTCCGCTTGCACACGCGGGAATTCGGTTGGGGTGATGTCGGTCCGATGTAGATCGGCCTCCAGACGTGTAGCCGCAGCCACAACATCAGGCGGCGGAGCTGTCGGAGGTGGCGGAGGAGGAGGTGCCTGAGGAGAGGCGAATTGTGCATCTTTCGCAGCAACCAAATCCGTTGCCATCGCAGGGTTCGCCAAATTACTAGCTCCTGCAAGCAAGGCAGCTCGATCGGCAGCCCATTCAGGATAGTCGGCCTGAGCCGCATTTGCACGATTATAGATGGCTTTGAAAGCATCCATGTTAAAGGCAGTACTTCCATTGCTTCCATTGCTTCCATTTCCGGACATCCGAGCTCTGGCTCTGGCGGCCAGGTTTTGGACACCGGCCGGTATAGCTATTCCACGACCTCTCAGCCGCGGTACAACGAACTTGTAGATTACAAATCCGAGTCCCCCCAGAATTGCAATCCATATCCCATAAAACATCCAGCCATGACCTCCACCCTTCACGCTGCGAGGAGCACTTAAGAATTCAGGCTGCGTCATCGTCTGGACGCCGTTCATGACTGGGGAGGCAGCGGTCGGTACCTGGGTCGTTGTCAA
>CAZLWR010000010.1:9285-17830 GCA_964563595.1 uncultured Candidatus Peribacteria bacterium
TAAAGAACGACACCGATACCATATCATTTTATTGGAAGAATGCAATAGATATTTCAATAAAAAAACCACAAGTCTGCACCTGTGGTCCGATTATTTTTGATCCTTAAGCTAACTATAATAATGATGGTGCTACCCCTTCACTGGAGCTGCGTCAGCCACTGGTTTTATAGGTGCTGGGAGTATTACACTACCTTTCACGGTAGCAGTATATTCCTTCTGACCGCTAGGTTTTGTAACAACTACGGTCACAATCTTTTTGGTGCCCTCAGGCGCAATGGCATGAAATTGATCCAATCAAGCAATTGCACTAAAATGTGGACCATCAAACCAAGTCTTACGAAAAGTAGGAAAAGTATACTCTACCTCAACTTCAAACGTAATAGTATGGTTGATCAATTCTGGAGCGATCGCAGTGAGCTGTCCAAATAATGCAGAAATAGCTTTCTGAGCTTCCATAGTAGCATTCTGCTCTGCGACTCAATTCATAAACGCCGACGCTGGAACCATATATTGACCAGTCATGAGTTGCATAGAGTCCATAGCTTCATATGCACATCATCTAATTTCCTCACTATCTTCTCGACTTCAACTGTCTGTTCTTTTAACTCTTTGCTTAGAATTAAACACAAGTCGTTTTACATCGGATCATTTCAATCCCTTAACCTTTATGACGGATTCAGGATTTCTAGTGTCTATTTTGCCTTCGTAGCTTCGTGCAGCGAGATCGCTCTTCGAAAATCCTAAAAAACCTATATAAGGCGATGTAAACACATAGTCTTGGCTACCCATTCACGATCGAGACTCGACCCATCTTTTAAAACCAAATACATATCCTCACTGTTGATTTTTTTCAGGGTCAAACTTCGCTGCCCATGGGAGATGGGATTCAATAGTATCTGATACAACAGTAAAATCAGGAGATTGGTTGAGTATTGACTTTGCAATATCTTGAGGATTCAAAAGCATATATCTAGCCTCTTCTGGGCTTTGAGGCATAGGCAAGTGAGGCGGGGGTACGACAGCAGGACCTGATTTCGGATCAAATCGTCCATTCCAGTAACCATAGCCTCCTACCGCAGCCACCAAAAGTAATGCAAAAACAAATCACTTGAATGCACCACCACATATGACATGATACATCAGAATATCTTGTACTTTTGTATCCCTAAAAAGTGGATCTTTACTCAGTATATTTCTAATATTATTTTTTTCTTCAGTACTCAACATCAAAAAGTCTTTGTGAGCATAATTATGATGAGCTTCTAGAATGATATCGGTCTGAACTGGAGTAAGAGAGTCTATCCCAGCATATTGTTGGAGCATTTGAAAAGCATATGCTATTCTTTGGTCATCACCAAAGCTAGATGCGTCCAAGGCCCTTTCCATATCAATCATACCTGCATTATCTATACGAGGAATACCATACTTTTCCTCACTATGATTGTACATCGCCAAGACCCTCATAATCCTTTGTTTATCTTGTGCCGTTCCTGAAAAACTATTCCTCGGAAACAAAGCCTGAAAAACCTGCTCTAGTTGATCTTGATACAAAGCAAGGCGTCCCAAAGCTATTTTTGCAATAGTTACTTTATTGAAGTTATTCATACCGCTCCCTCTCAAAGGCGTTACTTCATCATCGTGGGGAGCTATGTCGGCTAGGCTTTCAGTAACAACATTCCTCATATAGTAATATTAACAAATGTAAATGACAATTTTCATATTACATTATCTCATAGCATTTTATTCTTCGATTGCAATAGATTTTATATTGACATAACTACTACTTAACTAAAGTACAATCTATCTTTTTCAAAAAGGCACTTTTACTTCTCTAAGAGATTAATTTATCTAGGATCGATTGGTTTTGAGCTAGATTTCATAATCTTAGCCTGCTGCAAAAACAGTCCGTGCAATACATCTTTGTATTGTTTTCTCATATACATTGGCAAACTTTTTTGTCAAACCATAGCGAGTTCTCTTTTGGCCCTATCAATAGCCATAAGTCATTTGATGTTTCATGCAATAACCTGCTGAATGAACAGTAGTCTTTCCTCATGTGATACTAATTGCAATGTGTGCACATCATCTGGTAAGTGCATATTATCTAAATTCATTGTAATAGACTTCAAATTAAATCATTTTTAGTAGTTAGACTTTCACCCTACCTTTGGCAGCTCTCTCCACTAATCCAAGTTTCACCAAGAGAGGTTCGATATCTTCTTCAACTGTTTTTTCATCAACTCACATTTTGATTGCAATAGTTTTCAATCCTATAGGTCTATTCGCCGATATTAATACATCCAAATAAGACTGATGTAAAGGAGTCAAACCGCCCTCTTGAGCTTTATTCCGCTCGGCGAACTGCTCGATAAGCATGCCGCTGAGGACTAACTTGTGATCATGGGCACTAAGATAATCATATAACCTGATACAACCATTGTATAATTCTCTGGGTACATTCTCTAGCAATCTTGCGAATCTTGCAATATCCAAAGGTTCGAATGATATACCCAATTTTGTCAGATAGTATCAGACTATTTTTTGTTTGTCAGTGTCACTATAGTCTACAAAATGAAATTTATATACAAATCTGGATTTTAAAGGTTTACTAAGGCTTTCTGATTTAGTCGTAGCACCAATTAATGTAAAAGGTTGCAAAGGAATCTTCACATGACCACCATCTGGCATGACCATATCAATGACAAAGTCTTCCATAGCGGTATAAAGCATCTCCTCTATTTTCGGAGTTAAGCGATGGATTTCATCAATAAACAATACATCACCCTCCTGCAAAGTATTCAGCAAAGAAATAATATCGGCGGGCTTTGTAATGGCATAAGCAGTAACAAGCTTACACTGAGTCCCAAGATCATGAGATATAATCTGAGCAAGTGTGGTTTTACCATATCACGCTGGTCACAACAACAACATATGCCCCAAGACACGGGATCACTTTTTACTGGAAGAAATGGCAGTTTTTACAACTCTCACCGCATCATCTTGTCCTACAAAATCCTTAAAAGATGCGGGCCTGTGCTCGGTCTTGTTATTTATCAGAATGCTTGTATCTATTTTTTTGATCTGCATACGTATCTATGCTGAAAACTAAAATGCAAAGAGCTTGTTCACGAAAAACAGATTTTATTTATCTCTCAGCTGTAATCAATGTGATTGTTCAAAAGATTATAATAAACAGAATGCAGTTAAATAGCATCATTTACACAAATAATAGACAGAATAATTAGGTATTTACTTTTGACGAAAAGCAGTCATAGAAATTGATTTTTTTGGCTTTCCGGGGTATACTCAGCACTATGAAGAATATTCGCATCAGACCTTATCTTATGATAGTCGGTGCACTATGCAGCATTGCATCAGTGGTTTTTTTGCTATGAAATTCTGAACAAGTAATAGATAATGCCCCGCTAGAACTCACTACCAATAGCACTCAGGAAGTAACAACAACATATGTTGATCAATCTCTTTTATCTAATGACATTGTCCCTACCATAACAGCACTGCCTTCAGGCACTCCCGAAGTAACAACAACGACAATCGTACCAACACCAGCCATAGAAAATACAACGACAATCGTACCAACACCAGCCATAGAAAATACAATGACAGATTTGCCAATAATTCCGAATCAAAGTTCAAGCCCTCAAGCAGAAAACAATAATGTACTTAGCGAGACAGGAAGCCATACCAGCGGTCTGGAACTACTTCTTTCAGAACTTAGTTCAGGTACACAAGAAACTCCAAGAGCAGATACATGGCAACAATATATGCCAGATGCTCATATAGCGGTAAGTGAAGACAAGCAAGCATACATTATGCATTCTCCGTCGGATCTAGTACCCTTAGCACATGAATGACTGGTAGTTCCATCCTTTGATACTGACTCTACATTAGCAAACACTTTACGCATAGAGACTGATATCTACTATAGATCTTATGATAATCAGATACAAGTAACTTTGCCCAAAAACCTTGTAGTACAAACACTAGACGGAATGCCATTTGATACACAGGCACTTGGACTAGCGAGAGAGAGCGGCTACGATTCTTCTATTGTACTACAAGTTTATGATCCAACTAAAGGAGTATATAAGCAAATTGAAAATATGGTTCTAGCAAATGATGACAAGGTCGAATTTCACTTCGGTATACCTGGTCAACATCTTATTTTCTCTAAACCTCTTGAAGTCAGTCTATATTCAGATCAGCCCGAGGGAACGTTGGTGGAAATACAAGCAAACCATGCCAATCAGTGACGAAGCAAAGAAGGTATCTCTATCGATGGTATCACCGAGTGCAATTCTTGAGTTGCAAGTTTACCCGGGACCATAAGTAGAGTTACGAACAGCATCGTAACCTTCTATATCTGCGGAGCATCGGTATTTGCTCTTACTTATACTGGAGGAGCAAATAACGACAACTTCGCAGATGCAAGCTTCAAGGATAAAGCCGTAGCTTTCCTTACAGGAGCACACTTCCCCACATGATCTATGATTGATGGAATAAGTATAGCGATAGATCGAAGACCGGTTGACGGAAGGGACCCTGCACGTGTCGGCACTGGGACATGCTCTCCAGAACAAAAATATTTCACGCTTACCCATAACACCGGTGGAGCATCAATAATTCTCATAGCATCGTGACAATTGACCGACCCCTCCACGAACTGTCCCAGGGTACTCACTACATTCGTATCGGGCAACCCAACACCGATCACAGGTCGATATTACACCTGATTTTTTGCACCAACAACTTGACAAAGCTTCAACACCTTTCTGGGGACATCACCGATGGGTTCTCGGATACTAAGAATGGGGGACACGGTATTTGATGACTGAGTTATCTTATATGGCTTCACCATCACCATAAGTGCCAACACAGGCTCCGCCGGATGAAGTATATGTATTTTTAGTGATACTGCAGCATACGAAACAGGTACTACTATACAAAACGATACAGGCAGTGTGATCCGAACCATGAATCTTGGAGTAGAAGATCTCAAGGGAGCAGATAGTGGGTATTATACCACTATTGCAGTAGCAAATATGCTGCATAAGTTCGTTACTTGAGAAGTACTCTACAACACAAATTTTGAACGAAAAGCCGATTCAGTAGTACTTCTTACGGGAAACACAAATAGTAATGTAGTAGTTGGGTCCATTTGGTCGGGATACACCGTAGCAAGCGGAACCAACACATTTATACGTAGAGATCCTGGTTCGAATACCAACAAGACCGGAGGATATGCCAGTAAGTTACGATTCAAAGCAAACATACCAGCATATAGTTATCCAGGTTTTTACTACTGAAACTTTACCTACACATTATATGAAAATTAACTATAGTGCATACCAATTTGTTTATTTATCTTCAATTATATACAATGGACTTCCTTAGAATCTCTTTATTTACAGCCTTACTTGGGTTATCCAGTATGATCTGATTATCAATATTTGCTCAAGAACGTGAAACCAACCTAGGAGAAGTATTGATAAGGTTTTGTAACGATCCTCGTATGGCAGGAGGCACAAAATCACTCAATCTAAGGACCGAAACCAACAGAGAAGAAGAAATATGTATGTATTTGGATAATTCATGACCTAAGTCTGTTAAAGTTGGCGTGAACTTTGTAGATGGAACTATAACAGCGGATTCAGAAGGCAAGAAGGCATGTCAACCGGAGGGTGTTAGAACGAACTTCTGACAATATGTCAGTATTGAAAGTACTGGTTTTATCATACCTTCAAATTGAACTCTAAAAACAAAAGCGATCCTCAAGTTTCCTACTGGTATAGCAGGTAAAGTCAACGGCTGCGTAACCTATCAAATTCTCAGTGATTCCACCGGAGAACAGCTAGGAATGTTCAGGATACTTTCTAGAAGGGCGAATTTCATTGATGTTATCGTCTCTTGAGAAGTGACGTTTGATGTATTTTATATGGCAGAGAACAACCCCAGCTTCCCAAATATCGGACAAAATGAGAATGTAACCCTATACCTACATCCTATTAGTAAATATTATAGTCTCAAGTCACTTATAACCAATACCGGTAACATCCCATCTATCACCACCATTAGTGGGTATATCAACTGATGGTTTGGACGACTTCATCAAGAGCTTAGCCCCAAACAAATTACTATACCAGCAAAACAACAATCGGTGTACGAAAACGACCTGCCTCGATGGGTTAAATTTTGAGGACCAGTGACAGTACATTTGGATGCCACTGATAAACCAGAACTACCTGAAGGCATACACGCCAAAGAATTAAAAGTTTTAACACATGAATTTGTGATATCAGCATTTATATTGCCTTGGTGGATTATCGTGGTATTGCTTGGATTATTGGGACTCATAACTTATTATACAGTGAGATGAAACAAACAGAAACAGTAAGCTACGTAAACCAGGATAAGCAAAAGTCTTTCAGCTTATGAAAATTTATGATATATTTTTTTGGAGCACTCTTCCTGGGTGTTCCGTTTTTAAACAATAACTCAGCTGCAACGCCTTGAAGTTGCCTTAGTGGATATGCTTCATGTAGTACTGCTACTACCTTGAGTGTTAGTATTTATAATTCTTACTCTTGAAGTATAAAAATTAACACTGGTCTGACTACTCATTGGATTATCATCAGTGATCAATTCCGGGCGGGCACCAGTGCCGTCACCATAGACGTATCAGCAACCAAAACATCAAGCTATACCTTATCGGGTTGAATTTCTGCAATTACAGGAGCGGGGACAGGGAGCTATCTTAATAACGTCCTCCTAAATCTTACCGATGAAAAGATCTATACTCTTCAGGCACATTATATCAGTAATTGGGAAGAGGTCTCATCCAACACAGTAAGTGTTTGAGTAGACCTCACTCCTCCAACTACTCCAATAAATACAGGCATGCCCGACAATACTGTTGTCAATGGTTCCATCGTTTCCTTAGAACGAAGCAGCAGTGTAGATACAGGGGTTTGACTATTCTGATATTTGGTTTACATATCCCTCAACCCTCTTTTTTCCGGTACTACTCCGATATTCACCCTTACCAATAGCCTTTCATTACTTTCTGATGATCTCCCAAGAGGAACACTATTCTATAAAATAGTAGCTATAGATTACTTAGAACACGAAGCGGCTTCTTTGGTACATTATTTTCGTAATGAGCTACCCACTTATACTATTCTACCATGAGGAGTAGCATTTAGTGGCAGCATGCCAACAATTACTAGCACTCAAAATCACCCCTCAGCTTCTATAGAATGGCTAAGCCATATGATACCCGTGCCTAATATAAGTACCGGTCTTTTGCAAATAATTATTTTTGATAACCAGAATTACCAAACCCCAAGGGAAGCCACGCTCACTCCAAGGCCTTATCTACAATACTATATTCTCGACAATTTTTTAAGCAATCCCATTCCAGATCGAATACTTCCTGATATGTTACCAGCGAATGGAGCAGATGTAGATTTTATTACGCGTTCACTACCACTGGCAGTTATCAATACTCAAACTATTGAAAAAATTATAGGACCACAAGAATATCCAAAGCAATATGGCCTCGCCATTATATTATTGTTCGTAATATCTATTCAGATTATAGCATATTGCCTACATAAATGACATATGAATAATTATTATAAATAATACATTGACAAATAGAATTTCAGGAGTATAATCTATACCATAATATTTATATTGTTATGGTGTGATTCATATGAAGAAGTTATTTGGTCTAGCAATATTATGAACACTGATATGGTGATGAATTACTTTTGCTGGTACATGATGCGTCGTCGGAGGGACATGTAGCACGACCACAACAGTACAAGTAACCCTAACGGGATGAACAATATGTATCGGAAGTAGTGGTGTATTCAACTTTGGTAGTTTCGCAGTATCATCGATTGCTCAAACAGTAACAGGTGCATTCGCAACAGGGTATTTCTTCGTAGATGATATGAAAGGAGCGGATAGTGGGTATTACACTACGGTACAGATGTCTGGACACTTAGTATGAACGGGTTGAGTCGTGATATCAGGATCCAATGTATATATGCAAACGGCCGCGACGCCTACACTCCTTGCAGGACGTGCCAATCCAAGAGTAGAGATACATGCAGCTATGACGGGATATCAATCACTGGATACAGCAAGAACGCTAATTTTCAGAAGTGCGGCAAATAACCAGGGGTTCTTAAGTATGTACGGCGTATTACCACTTATGCAATTGGTGATTCCAGCGTACCAATCAGTCGGAACATATATCGGAATATTGGTGTATACTCTCTATGAAAATTAAAGCTGTCTAGGAGAAACATCAAACTAGTAAAACTCTCTCTCTACAGAGGGTTTTTGCTATAAAAAAATCAGGATCTACAAAAAACTATAGAGATTATATATTAATAACTTGACAATATGTATTTTGGGGGTATAATAGTAGTAGTACTTTTATTTTGTTATAAAGGTGTGATGAAAAAGTTATTTGGTCTAGCTTTGTTAGCACTCCTATTCATAGGATGAGCAG
>CAZLWR010000010.1:17930-19972 GCA_964563595.1 uncultured Candidatus Peribacteria bacterium
CCAATCATTAGACCTCGCAAGACAGCTTATATTGAGATCTGGAGCAAATAACCAAGGCATAGTGGGCAGATATTGAGTAGTGCCAACCTTGAGAGTACGAATACCACCCTATCAACAAGTAGGTACCTATAGTGGAACATTGGTATATACGTTGATAGAGAACTAATTAAATATCCTACAAGGAATTTCGCTACATACAAAACCTACGACCATATCGTAGGTTTTGTATTTTGACCAATTTGGATCTATTCTATAGAAATATATAACAGCCGCTCATGGCAATAAAGACAGATAATTATTGAAGTTTCCTTCTCATGAAAGCTGGCGTCTCTAGATCTTCAGAAGGTTTTTGTTGGTCTCCAGGCTGATTGAATGGAGAGTTAGAGCCAAAAGTAGATCAAGATGAATGATTAGTATTTTGATTACCATGACCGCTAGAACCAGAAAAGCTATTCATCATATTTCTATCTCTACTCATATTGTCTTCTTTCAATAATTTATTAACAAAGTCCTCGCCACCACTTCTTACTTTTCTACCTGTCCAATCTCTTGATGGAGATCTAGATGGACCACCATCACTGTTTTCTCATTGAAAACCAGTCGCGATAATAGTAATTTTTATCTCATCGTCACCATAATCCTCATCTATCGTCATTCCCCAAATAATTCTTGCATCTGGATCCGCGATTTCTTCTACAATACTCGCTGCTTCTCTGACTTCCATAGGAGTCACGCTATTACCACCAGTTACCGCAAAAATAATATTCTTAGCACCAGTCAGTCTATTTTCCATCAATGGGTTATCAATTGCTTTTCTCGCTGCTTCTACCGCTCTATTTTCTCCTTCTCCGTATCCTATACCAAGCAAAGCATTACCACTATTACTCAATATGACCTTAACATCCGCGAAGTCGATATTGATAAGACCAGGCTTGATAATTAAATCAGTAATACCTTGTACACCCAATCTTAATATTTTATCAATCATCAAGAAAGCCTGATTGAACGTAGTCTTTTTATCTACTATATTGAAAATCTTATCATTTGGTATAACAATCAACGTATCTACCGAATCCTTCATCTTTTCGATACCATCAATCGCATTCGCAAACCTGCTATTTCACTCAAATGAAAATGGCTTCGTTACAACACCTACCGTCAATATGCCCATTTCTTTAGCAATTTGACCAATAACCGGAGCGGCTCCTGTACCCGTTCCTCATCCCATACCTGCCGTAATAAACAACATGTCAGTACCAGTAAGCATTCTCTTAATATCTTCCACTGACTCTTCAGCAGCCTTACGCCCAATGTCTGGATTTGCACCAGCACCAAGACCTCTCGTCACATTCATACCAAGATTGAGTTGGCTATGTGCAGGATTGTTTGCCAATGCCTGAGCATCAGTATTTACTGCTACGAACTCCACTCATTCAAGTTTATCAAGGACCATTCTCGTGATAGTATTACAACCAGCACCGCCTACACCAAATACTTTGATGCGAGCACCTGGAACAAAGTCTGGAGTGAATTCTGTAATTGCCATGTTAGTCTAGTAGGTTAATGATAATAAATAGTAGATTCATTGTTCTCGTCTTATGTCTTTTATTTTCACACACAATGTATAGGCACCAATAATATATAATCTGATTATGTTAATTCTCAGTTCAGAAGGGTTTGTATTTAAGCTTTGCAAATTTTTGCGGATCTCATAAGAGTCATTGTATTCGTTGTGCTGAGTAGCTAATGAGATACTCTCTCGTAAAATACGTATGTCAGTCGTCTGCATTCATGACCTTAGTTTGATCCAGGGAATCGGTAAAGTCTGGATGTACATGCATTGGAAGTAATATATGACAGTCATTAGGATCAACACCTTGATCTATACACTCTCTATCAAATCTATGCTTACGAAATCCGAGTATACGATCTATTTGCTTTCCCGTAAGATTAGAAAGTGCATCTCCAATCTCCCCCTTACTGGCTTGAAGATTATTCCATCACATGATATTCCCTTCTCTGCTAACTCAGACCTCTAGTGT
>CAZLWR010000010.1:20072-30686 GCA_964563595.1 uncultured Candidatus Peribacteria bacterium
GCTACATCTGAGTACTTTTCTGTATAGACATACAACCCCATGGTATTTAAGAATTGTAAGTGATTACCAAGTTCTCCTACCGCTAACTGTTTGTTCTTTGCGAAGAAGGTCGCAAGTCTAAACGTTTCTTTGGCCAATACATCAACACCTTTCATTCTGGCACCTCCTCACATAAGTAGTATTCCACCAGGCAATCTACCGTCTTTGCCTGCATCAATCAGTCTATCATTTATTTTTTCAAATATTTCTAAGTATCTTGATCAGATTATTTCTTCTAAGAACTTCACATCCAGTTGATCATCTTTTGTTGTTTCTTCCTCAGTAATCATACCATAATCCACCTTTAAGTTTTCTGCTTCTCTCATATCTATTTGCATACCAATCGAGATATCTTTCGTTACATCCTCTCCGCCAATAGGCAATATACCATACATAAGCGGATAACCATCTTCATACATCACATAACTCGTCTGATTATTTCCTATATCTATAAGTAAGGTTCCCAAATCTCTCGCATCATAATCCAATACTAATTCACTAGCACCTAATACATTTGGTACGATATCTACTATATTAAGCTGAAGCTGATTGGCTAATTCAATAATAGACTGATAAAAGTGCTTGGGCACATAAAATACATCTACTATTAGTTCCAGTTTTTTACCAACCATTCCCAATGGCTCATTGGTTTTGATTTCATCGTCTATCAGTCGATACACGGGATTTATTTTCAATGTTTCATAGTTAGGTCTATCGGAGATTTCTGAAACAACTTTCATGAGATGCTGTATATCTTCATGAGAGATCTTATCTCCCATTACTCTCATATTTTCAGCAAATCTAACGACATGCATTTCAGGATGAGAGATGCCCAAGTAAGCATCATCAATAAAGTCTCAACCAAGTTTTGCATTAAATGTCTTGATGACCTCTGTCATACTTTCCACCAATGCAGTGTTATCCAGAACTTTTCCTTTTCTGATTCCCTTAGTTCTCACCAAGTCTTTCACTAGAACTGTAGTTTTATTATCTTCTACTCCGAAAACGACTCATTTAATGTATCCGTTCCCTAGGTCAAAGATAGTTTTAATCTTTTGCATCTCATGAATAATAAGTAATAATCAACACTGCCAAACTCTTTCTATCTATTGGAGTAAGCATAGTACATAGATGGACCTTTTTGCTTTAGTGACGTAGCTCGCCTTGTATTGATTTGAAGATGCATTGCAAGTCAAATTGACAATTTCCTGATAACTATAAGTTATCACTAGCAAGCTGATAATTTTGTGGTGCAAGGAGGGTGATAACAAAGCACGAAGTGCATAGTACCTAGGAGCTACAGTATTATTTTTACTTGCATTGAAGCGTTAGGAAATTACTATGCAGCTTATAAATCCTGTTTTATTGCTCATTATTTACGAGATAGTTTTAGCTTCTGTAGTTCAACGGATAGAATAGGCCCGTCCTAAGGGTTAGATGGTGGTTCGATTCCTCCCAGGAGCAAATGAAAGCATTATGGAGCTGTTTAATACATACTAACAATAGAATGAAAAAAATAATCTGAATAATTATCATTTCCTTAAGCATTTTATGAGGGGTTTTTGTTACAAGCAAAGTATATGCACAATGCAATCCAGCGTGCAATGACCCATTGATTTGTTGTACAAAAAATAACAGTAGTGCCTGTTCCACGCCCGCACAATGTCAAAGTGCATGAGGCACTACTACAAACGATGATGGAGCATTTTGTTCTGACCCAAACGATCCAGATTGCCAAGATGAAGACGTCCAAGCAGAGGAAAATAGCAAATACATCGAATATCAAAAGTGCCTTTCTCAGCAGTTAATGTCAGCACAGGATTGCTTGTGTGTTTTTAATGGCGGTATCAAATTAAATACTGACTTCCCTTTTGTAGGTAGATGTATTGAGAAATCAAGTGATGGTGGTGTTATAACCGGTATTGCATGAGCTTTTACTAATATCTTTTTAACACTTATTATCACCGTCGCATTTGGTATGGTTATACGGGCAGGTGTGCAATTTGCTATGAACAATCCCGCCGGGGGAAGGAAAACAATTATCAATGTCATCATAGCATTTGCCGCATTGGGCTCTCTAGGTATTATCTTGAGGCTTATTAATCCAAATTTCTTTAAGTAAACCTCATAATACAATATTCAGACTATTTCAGCTATCAATTCTTTTGTAAACTTATGAAAATCAAACTCATACTAGCTACTATGATTATGATGATATGAGTTTTTGGGATACCACATACACAAGCTTTTCAATTGCAAGACTGGATGGAAAAAACCTATCTTGATCATCAATCCAAAAAGCTACTCAAAGATATGGTAAAATGATCCGACAAAGGGTGAAATATCCACATTTCCAGCGTGCGTCTTGCAAGACAAAATGCCGTGGTGTGAATAAAGTCTAGTATTGATCTTATTATCAATGAATTTAGGACAAGTGTCTGACAAAATTGTGCACTGACCTATGACGATGCCGCTACTCTTTTAGTAAAAAACAAGCAATTCAAAAGATTTCTTAATCGGATAAAAGATACAGAGCCGGATTTCAAATACAAACTCGATGATTCAACATTCACGGTATCCTGTATCAGGTATTTAAATTGTGCAAATAATTATCAAAAAGAATGAAATATTCTGAGTAGTGACGAATATAATCAGTGTGTAGGAGGCATATCTGATAAGTTCAATAAATACTTTAGCAGCCAATACGGGAAAAACCAATTGGGAAGTTATAGTTATGGCGATGAAGTCTTTGTAAATGGAACATTACAGGATTCGAGTTTTGATCTTATGTACGATATCGAACAAATAAATAAAATCCTCTACGCCGACCCAAAAAGAATTCCTAATTATTATCTATGGGGGCCGCCGGACTATCTGAGCAAAACCAGTTGATGAGATAAAGACAACGCCCAAGCAATGAAGTTTACAGCTCGTCTCGTTCCAAGTAAATTATTTGCATGAAATATTGCCGTTCCAAATATAGAAGATGCCATAGCACAAATACAGGTCAGCCAGGATGATTCTAATATCGTCTCTAATTTACAGTGTTTTGAGCCCACAGCCATCATACAATCTGATGATGCTAAAATCTTTAAACAAGAAGTTCAAAGGCTCAAAAAAGCAGCACTAGACCTAGAAGAAAGTAAGCTTATTGAGATGGTTATAGGTACCGTGTCTCAACCTTTCTTGGATGAGCCGCCTCAACCCATACCAGGTGCACAATTACCACCCGAACTACTCAATCCTTCCTTAAATGAAGAAGGCGACTGAAATAGTGCAGATGATAGATGAGATGGCGAGCCCCCAAGTCCAGGCCAAGGTGAACCATGAGATACCAATAACGAGCAAAACAACTGCCCCACTAAAACATCTGATGTCACTGAACAGTTTGATCTTCAGGGCGACAAACCAAATATCAAAGCATGCTTGCAGTCCTGTAATCAGTGTGCACAGGGGATACAAAGAACTGCTTGTTATAGTCAATGCCTATGCACTACATTTACCAATAGTGCAGAATTTGCAACATGACTCGGGGGCACAACTATAGGTATGAGGTTATGTGTGGTGCCAAGTAGAACTCCAGATATTATTACACCCTGAACACAAGTTGTAAGTATTCAAGAAATCATCAATGCAATCAGTGCCCTCGTAAGTAAACTAAAAGAATCTGGGCAATATATACCAAGTAGCAAACCATCGGAATTCTTTTCGCCGACTGTAAAAGTTAAAAAACTAGTAGATGCTTTCAACTTTACTGTGAACACCATCACCAAGTCCAAGTATCGTAGCCCTGATAAGAAAGTAAACGCTAGCGATCAGGTACATTATTTTGATACACAGGTACCCGATATTAGTCAGCTTCATATAGAGTCTATGATGAAGCAAAATGAGTGATATGCTGATTTTATCCAGATACAAAAAGATTTCTGGGAACAGATGGGGAGCATCTTAAAAGACCGGGATCAAACAGCACAGAAGTTTTATCAACAAGTTAATAGCAAGTAATGAGCATCAATAAGCTATACCTAACTACCGCAGGAGTTTTTTTGCACTATATCACAGCTTCTGCCCAGATCGCAGATACTACACAGGCTACCCCCCATTCTTGTTTGCATGTGATAGAGCTCAAAGAAGCACTTTGAAATATTAACATAGACACCATTTCGACAGATCATGCCGAACATGAGCAGAAACAACTCCAACGAGAGCAGTCAATAAATAAAGAATGAAAGCAAACATTTTCCTACGGGCCTTTGAAAGAAAGTGGATGAGAAAAAACAATTATGATTGATATATTGCCTGGCGGCTACGTCCGAGCCTACGCAAAATTAGCAATCATAGGTCGCAAATGAACAGTGAAACATAAAACCATGATGCTAGGAAACAAACGGTATCTTACAGTGTCAGACAGCACGATAATAGCTCAATTCATATATGTTCTTCATAGTAAATGATATCAACAATATGCACATAAAATATACTCTGAATATTTTTGACCCAACCCCATACAGACATACGAAGCGTTACTAGAAGAACAAAAAAAGAAGTTTATCGTAAAGCACTAAACTTCTTCAAATAGATAAGCATTGAAAGTAACAATATTTTTATTATGTATAGCCCACGTCTCATTGTCATTCTAGGTTTGCCATCATAGTTCAGCAGGTAGAACACACCCATGGTAAGGGTGAGGTCACCGGTTCAATCCCGGTTGGTGGCTTTTTAACTAAGTGAATGACGTGCTACGTGTTCTTCCACAAGCTTGTTTTTTATATGTATACTTTCGTCTAT
Organism: uncultured Candidatus Peribacteria bacterium; assembly: GCA_964563595.1. Taxonomy (GTDB): domain Bacteria; phylum Patescibacteriota; class Gracilibacteria; order Absconditabacterales; family Absconditicoccaceae; genus CALMFT01. The sequence continues at coordinate 24,900 of CAZLWR010000010.1, forward strand.
CAACGCGATACATTGAATAACATCAGAAATACCCATAAGCTCATATATTGTTTTGTAACAAGCATCAGGATCACGTTTTGCCTGCTGTAAGATATGCCCGTGAAAAGCACTGCAAAAGGGAACGATATAGGACTGTATATATCCGGGACCATCAAAGGTGTCACGCAGCGAATAAGTACGAAAGATTGCCTCCTGTTCTACAGGATAGAGTTGATTTACTGGTTTTGTCAGCAAGGAAAGTGCATGACCATATAGTCAATAATCCTTACTCGATCCAAAGACCCTAAGATTATCAGGATAAGATGGGTACCACAACAAAGGAAGCAAAGCAGTGGCATTCTCAACAGTTCTCACTACATCTTTTCGTCTATGTGACATAATATTAGTATGTTGATCTCGCTGTGCCTCAAAGAAAGTGAAGTTATTAGGTACTTTTTCACCTATTGTTTTTATAAAACTAACTATAATCTGAAGCTGACGTCTGATAGAATCATGCATAACGCTAGGCAACAGCAAAGTAGAAAGATGATAAGAGACATCATGTAGAGCCTCACGTAAATTCGGACAAGTATTGGCACTTACGCTCGCCAAGGGGAGTTTAGCGTCATAAATATAATCGTTGATATAGTCTCCGAAAGGCACCAAATCAACATCAGGCGTATAAAAACTAATACCAATACGATCTTTAGAAGATTGTATAATCTGAGTATTATAAATTTGTATGGCATGATTAATTACCTCCGCACCGGGCACTAACAAAATAGAATCGTCAATGAACTCGAATCACCAAAATTCGGCATTTTTCTTTCATCACAGTAAGTCTATTGTTCGATTCGGATCTCAAGCAAATGGATCATCTTTACCTGCGTCAAACCATTGAATGGCTCAAGGAACCTTTTGAAATACTAATTTGTTTCCTGTCTGGGTTTTTTTCCATCAGAGAAATCTGTAAGAACTATTCTCTTGCGTTAATTCTGGGCCACTATATGCTACAAATTCGCCATGCCTATTGAGCGTGTCAAATAAGGCACGGTTGACTCACGAAGCTCAAATGAGTCCAAAAGAATCGTTAGTGGTTATGTGGTTATTAGGTGGACTGCTGTTCTTCATAAGCGTTCTTGAAATAAAATAGAGAGTTACTACGTCGATAAGCATCATCAAGTCACATACTTGCCAACACTTACTTTTTATGGATCAAGAACATATTCTGGGTCCATGTATCGATCATCACATCGTAGCGTCTGCACGTCACTTGATTTGCCACCCAAAGGCATATCCATCTGTTTTGATAAATCTAGAAGATACTCTTTCATATAATAACTAAGATCATTAGCGATATATCACTTATAGTAGAGAGGGAAAGTAGCTAACTTATTATCTGTGGTGATCGCTATGAGAAATCTTCAGATTATATTATCATCTTGGTCCTTAATATAGTATACTCACTTATTGCACTCTAAAGCATTGGTAAAGGCAGACCAATAATTACCTACACCGCTATCAAATGACAAACAAGAACCATCTACCCAATTGCCCATCATGCATATGTTTACCGGATCAAGTTCTCTATAAATAGAAATACTAGATACATGGACAACTTCGACCAATTTGTTCTGTAGTTTTTTGATAGACTGTATCTGCAAAGCAATATTCATGATGGATAATAGATCATAATCCCATCTGTTTAAAGTAAGATGAATGTATGCCTTCACGAGATGCTCTAAGTCCACACATTTATCGGAAAGACCTAGGCGCTCAAGAATATTATTAGCGACCGCAAAGTGATGCTGTATTCTTTGTTCTTTATTTATCTCAATAGCAGCTTTTTCCAAAGTGAACAGTTGTTTGTTCTCAGTTAGCCATATCTTCTTTGCAGCAGAAGATAATCAAGCAAGGAAATCTCTATTCTCCTTTTTATTATAAGGGTATGATTTTAAAAGCTTAGACGTAAGAGGATATATTTTAGCAGCAACAACCTGTTCCATGAATTCATGTGCTTGTCTACTGTTCTTCTCTGTTGAAAAAGTCATTTGATACAGTAAAGAGATCTTAGGAGATACCAATGTCTCATCTGACAATGCAATTGTCGGAAATTGTTGTTTCATATTATTAAGCAATTTATCATCCACTAATTTCGTCAACAATCCTAAACCAGCATCTACAAACAAATTATTAAGAGCAATTATAGTTTTTTTGCCTTGTTCATCTAACATAACACTTCATCACTTTTGTGATCTTTTAATGTCTCACTCTAAGTGCGTAATGGCTTTATCACCATGTTGCAGCACAATACTATCTAATACTTGAGTAGAAAACTCATCTACTTTATTCCTCCACTCTTGAATCATATGAGTAAGTTCTTCGTTAGTCTTACAACCCAGTGGCTTTAAACACAAGATATAGTCCGAAGGATCAACGGCCGGTTTGACACGATAGCATCTTGCAATTAGCTCAACATAGACATTGAGTTTTTTAGGTTTGTGTTGCAAAAAGTAATTAACTGTATCGTGGAAACACTCTCTTAAAGCTGGCTTATCCCATATAGCATTGATAATGCTATGCCGCTTATCAAGCACATGAAGTTCATATACCAGCTTGGATGAAATATAGGATTTCCAATATATCCAATTAGATCCATCAATATATCTCTCCATAGTGTCAAACACAAACCTCCTTATTTTATCTTCAACAAGAGGATGTTTTTTGGGAAGTATAAAGGGACAAAAAACATAGTCAGGCCATAGATCAGGGTACTCAATAAGTAATCTATTATTGTGCTGATATAGCCACATTCCCTGTGAACGATCTCTGGCGTCACCGTTGACGAACTGTACAATGGTGTCAAGCTTATCTCCTATTGTCTCTAGATCATGTATCAAAAACTCTTTAAGTGTAGAACACAGTTCTATATATCAAGCTATATCGTGTTTAATGTGCTCCAAACGACTGAACATAGGCTCTTTCAATTGCTGTTCTTGGACCACTTTAAAACATCATAAATAAAAAAACTCCATAAAGGCGTTCGAACCACCTATGTCTCTACGGTAGGAAAGGACAAGTTTTTCCATATCCTCACTGTGCTCTTCAACACAATTCAAAAGCTCTTTATTTAATTCATCGGGCATATCGGCGATCGAAGCTGTGATAGCTTGAAGTACATATTTATCACCACAGATAGCCAACCAATGACACAAGCTCTCTCGACCCAATGTTTCTGCTCGTATTACATAATTTTTGGCGAATGCCTCATAGCTTCAAAATGGTTCCGCAATGATAAGTCCTCTCATATGAGATAAACATATATTCTTTTTGGAAGGATCGGATAAATAATCTGATAAAACAGCTACCAAATTACTAAAATGATACATAGAAACGTGTTGGACAGCAAAAGCAACAAAGTCCAAAGGCAGCAAACCATCAGTAACAAATCTACTAATGATAGCACTCGTGCCAGGACTAGCAGCTTCTTGGTCTTTCATTAAACCAACAACTTCAGCACAATATCATCATTGCTCAGTAACAACTGCAGGTCAAGAAATAATACATGGGATTGTATTAGAACACATAGCAATTATAATAGTTAGATGTATCGAAGTTTTCTTTCTAAGGAAAGAAATATATAAACTCAATAAGCATACGTATTTCATATTGAAATGCAATTTATATTGACATAACAATTATTATGTATATAGAGACACTATTCATTACTTTTTTATAGAGAAATATGGGAATCGAAGTGCCTTTTGAACACGAAGTCATTCAGCAAGAACTGCAATCCAACATCAAACTGATAAAAAAAGTCACACCCACCCTGGCAAGACGCATCAAGCAAGAAGAAATTGGTACTACATTGGTTACCTATGTGCTGGGGTCAGATGGTTCAATAAAAGCTGAAATGGAAAAAGTATTAGAGGAAGGCATGTATGTGCTCAGAAATTCAAGACCCCTCAATCAAGGCACAACATCAAAACAAGTATTCAATGAACGATATTCCAGTGAAGATGATATGCAATATAATTTCTGAAGCACACCTGGCACCACTGAGTTTGAACCTCTTGTCAAAAGATCACTCATAGAAGCCATCATAGTGTCGCAAGATTTGTGGCAAGCATTAGGATTATCTGATGCGGTATCAGCATATATTACCAAACAAGGAAGAACATTCCCCATGGCATTTGAAATAGGAGATTTTATTACGAAAAGTTGAACTATTCTCAACAGGGCTGCTTTTGAACAAGATTATACCTTTGCACCCGCATAAGAAATAATTACTACCAAACACTACATATTATCATTTTCAGATTATTTTTCTTATGTCTAAATTACAGTTTACGGTGCATTGACAGTCCTGATATACTAGAGCATGAACATTCACTCTCAATGGAGTTACGGTACAGACACCAGCATTTATGCCAGTTTGAACTAAGGGAACGGTAAAAGGAATCCCCTTGTGATTACTACAAGATCCAGCTTATATGGGACCAAATATTCCAAACAATATTATCCTCAACAACACTTTACACTTATACCTCAGGCCCGGTGATAAGGTAGTCAAAGAGCAAGGATGAGTACATCAATTCATACAACGAGATAAGCTAATACTGACTGATTCGGGAGGATTTCAAGTATTTTCTTTAGGACTTTCAAAGACTAAAACCGGCAAAGCTCTAGTCAAAATACACGAGGATAGCGTGGTATTCACCTCACCTTATGATGGTAGTAAACATACCTTCACTCCAAAAGGAACAGTAGATATCCAATGCAATCTAGGCTCAGATATTATGATGATGTTGGATGTCTGTGCTCCTGTTGTAGATATTTCCAAAAAGAAAGTGGAACATTATATGAACCAGACCCATAGACGAGCAAAAGAACAATTTGAATATATGCAAACCAAATATGATCAGGTCAAATGAGTCCTATTCCCTATCGTACAAGGTTGACTCTATACAGACCTTAGAGCCCAATCTATCGAAACGCTTTCTGCGTATGCTAGAGACGGGATTGCTGTAGGATGATTATCAGTGGGTGAGACATTGGAAGAAATGGAGGCCGTTCTCGCACATATTGCACCACTTCTACCACAAGATAAGCCAAGATACCTTATGGGCGTCGGTACGCCAGAATCCCTACTCTTATGAATTAAATATGGATTTGATATGTTTGATTGTGTTGCCCCCACAAGACTTGGTAGACATGGTGTGGCTTATAAACTCGGCGGTAATTTAAAACTAACTCATGCTAGATTCAGAAATGATCAAGAAACATGACTTGCACCCGACTGCCAGTGTCATACCTGTAAGACTTATACGAGAGGCTATCTGCATCATCTCTTCAATGAAGGGGAAATGCTTTGATGAGTATTGCTCTCTATCCACAATCTCGCCTACCTTCAACTCTTATGCCAACAACAAAGAAATAATATAATCTGATTATAAAAAATCCCGGGAACACAACCATCCCCAGGATTTTGAAAATGCGACGGATTAGAGAGTGAAGTTTAGCAGGACCAGGATACCTGCTTTACCGTTAGTCCATGGAACTCATACTTATCAGCAACGTGGCCGTCTTGGGATTTTTTTGCTGCCACCAACGGCAATAAGTACTTAGCCTGATCCTTCTCGAGTTCCACAGGATCCACCTGTAAAACATAGCCGAACTCAGTCCACCCGCCCGAGTCCATGAATAATTGCCAGAACCAGTGTGCCTTTTTGTAGGCAATACTGCGGTAGTATGCGGTTCCCCGCACGAAAATCATAGTCATACGTCAAGTTGTTTTAGTGAACA
>CAZLWR010000011.1:0-29116 GCA_964563595.1 uncultured Candidatus Peribacteria bacterium
AAAAAATAAGCTGAATAAACAGTGTAACAAAATGAAAAACTATTTCCAATGGGAATAGCCAGGAGGGATATATTTTTCGCAGTTTTTTCTTTTCTTATGAAACCGATATTACTATAACAACAAAACATGGAAGGTTATTTTCTTAATGCATCCCATAGGTCCTCCTTATGCCTAGAAAGATATGGTTGCATATCAATATGTCTCACGCGTTTGAATAATTGTCATAGCTCGTAAGCATGTTTGAGTTGAGAAAATGTCTCCGGCAAGACTATAACATTGAGCAATAAAAACGCATAAGTGTAAGATCCGACACTATTGTTTCACAAGAGAAATGCCTGCAGTAAAGCCTCACCCTCAGTATCTAGATTTACTCATAATATACTATGAAGTACATCATGAAACTCCTTACCACCTATAATGTGATGCCCTTGTGCAAGGAAGTCTTGTTGCATTTGAAATCCCAGCGTGCTTTCTTCGAACACTTCCTCCTCTATGCGTCGATCAGATTTTTTTTGAAACCTTTTTTTATGAAGAACGTAAAAATCCAATCTCGCAAGGAGTTGAATAAGGCGTGATCTAAAAGCATATAAAGGTAGAGTATTTGTGGGTATATGTGGCTTGCCTGGTATATATTCTTTTATCAATTTTTCTGAGAAACTTTCGTACATAATTCACAATATAGTAACAATACAAAATCATCATTATAAATTAACAATATACATTATATTTACAATATAAAAATATATGTCAATAAGCGATTTATGATTTCTCTATTCATTACACGAGGATATGTCTTGGAAAAAAATCAATGACCCGAGCATTGATACATATTCTACTAATTCATTAAAAACAAAAGACTTAGAAGAATTTATAAACAAGTATAATATCAAATGGTTTACGCAAGCGGATACAGATTATCATTTCAAATTCCATAGTGTGAAATCAAAGCCTCAGATTATGTATTATATGGGGAATTTAGATGTACTCAATAAAAAACTTCTTGGTGTTGTATGACCTCGTTTACCAACTGAGTATGGGAGAACAGTAACGACCCAATTACTAGAACACGCAAGAAATCATGAATTGAGCACTATATCAGGACTAGCGGACGGTATAGACAGCCTATGTTGCGAATGATCGATACAAAATAACATACCAACCATCGCGGTTTTATGAGGATGATTTCAATTCTTTTTGAAAACAAAATATAGAATTATAGAAAAAATAATCTGACATGGATGATTAGTATTTTCTGAATTTAAGATTTGATATAAACCAGCCCCCTATACTTTCCCACAAAGAAATAGGATTATTGCAGGACTATCGGATTTACTTTTCTTGCCTGAGGCAGCGGAATCCAGTGGAAGTTTAATAACAGTGGACTTTGCTATCCAGTCTCACAAGCCAATTTTTGCTACACCAAATTCTATTTTCAGTCCATCAAGTACAGGTATTAACAAGCGTATTAGTGAATGACTGATCCAAGCAGTTTGGGACCTCAAGAAATTTATACAAACAAACTTTCAAGTACAATATGATGACTCAAAAAGTAATTCAAAAAAGATCGAAAATTGACTTCCTCTAAATGATGTATCACAGCAAATATTAGAACTTTTATCGCAATATAAAACAATGGATTTAGCGTTACTGCTTAGCAAAACAGATTTGGATATAGTTTGATTGAGTACGTTGCTGAGTATATTGGAAATCCAATGATATATTTACCAACCACACACCGGTGTATATGGGAAAAAATAAATTCACTACTAGCAGCTGATTATTCTATTGCGCAACCTGCCTTTGCGAAAACATCTTTTTGGTCTTCAAGCATATTCATAGTATTTTTACAGGTCTCAGGAAGAGCAGTCTTTTCTAATCACTTCCATAATTCCATTACCTTTTCAAACGACTTAACCGTTTGTTCTTTCGCAGTATCTGGAGTTTTGTCCAATAGACATTCCATGAGTCTAACGTATTTATTGCAATTATCATCGTCAAAAGTATATTTCCCTTTGACGGAAGCTGCTAATGCGGCCCCGCTAGAAAGTACTCAAGTTAATTCCATATTGTCTGAGGTATCACTATTTTTACCGAATAAACTACATCAAACCAACAATGTACTCATCATCAATAAAAAAACAATTATTCATCTTTTCATACTTTCAAGGGTTTATAAGTAAAGTAACTTAAAGAATGTTGAAACATTGTTGAAAACCTATTCAACTTAGAAGAACTTACAAGCCTATTTTCTGACATTAATTTGACAAAAAGATAATTGGACTAGCTCAAATCATCATTATAATTCAATAATAAACACCATAGTAATCAAACTTTTTGACACCGAATCAACAATTCATTATTATTGTCACAATTATATTATATATTCGTATAACAAAATAATAATAAGAGATAGATAATCTATATTCCAAAAGAAAATGAATAATTTACATGATTATTTTGAGGCAAAAAAACAACTCAGTTTGAGTAATCAAGCAAAAGGGGGCCTATATAACACGATAAACCGTAAAATAAAACATAGAAATGGTTTTGGTCGTGCTGCATTTTTTCGATCAAAAATAATTTCTGTCAGTTTGATTGTTGTCCTTTTGGCCTCTTCTATGTGGTACGGTATGCCTAGTGGTGTATTTCATAATATGCTGGGTAAGCGATGATCTTCCAATGTTGCTCTAGCAGATTATGTTGGTACTGTTATATCTCGAGATGGTACCTATCAGATTACTTTAGATAACAAACAAGTAGATACTAAAACTGATAATCGTATACCCGCTGGTTCAGAGTTGGTATTAGCACAATGATCAAAGATTTCTATAAGAACAACAAATAAGGCACAAGCAGATGTTGTTTGACCAGCGAAAATCACTTTCAATAAGGCAAATAATCAGCTTATTTTAGATGTACAATATTCTGAGAACATAGAAATAAAACAAGAAAAAACGGTGAACAATCAAGAATCTTCTCTATTGACGAAATCTGATATACCTGACTCTAATGAATTATTGGTACTAAAAACTGATAATAAAACTATTGTAAGTAAAGGTGATGATGGTTTGAATATAGCTCTTGTTCACAAAGGCAATGACAATATAATTACTAACAAAAAAGGTGATATATCTATTACTACACTTGCTAATAACAAAACAGTTGAATTGAAAAGTAATCAGGTGGCAATTTTGGATGCCGAAGTGAGATTGTTTGCTCATACTGACAATGAAACAAAAAAGACCGAAGATATGATCATTGCCTTGATAGATAAAGATATGGATACAAAGCCAATCGAAAATAATACAGAGAGCTCTGATACCGAAAGTACTTTGGTTTTGCAGATGCAACGTGAAGTAAATTCACTATTGGCAACTAATGAAAACATACAGGTATGAACTGCTAGCTCTCTTAGTAGCACATCTTCTTTATTGAGCACTTCGCTAAAACTGGAGGAAAGTGGAGCTGATGTTTTGTTAGATGTATCAGAAGATACACTAGCACTAAGTAAAACTGATGATCAGACAGTATATCAAAAGATAGAAGTGACGGGCAGTAAAACCGAAACTCTCTTGCAATCAAAGAAAGTCTTGGAAGGTAAAGTGCTTCAACTTTTGGATCAACTTTATATGACTTATTATAATACTAATAATAAAAACACCCTCCTCAACTCTACAAAACAAATTGATAGTGTAAGAGGTATTATTGTGCAGTTATGTTGAGAGTTGCACTTGAGTTGTGAATTAAGCGATAACAGTGCTGACTATTTATTGGCTCTGCGTAAGATAAATACAAAAATTACTAGTACTTATATCATTACTGCTGATATAAAATTAGTAAAATAATCTTTACTCAGCAACGATGACCTTACTAGGCTTGATAATAATCTTTTTCTCTCAATCAAAATAATAATAACCTACTTCCAACTCACTTATAATACGTCAGGATAATTCTTCAAGAGTATATGATCCTTTGTTTCCATCAAGTTTAATGTTATACTCTAGGAGTCTTTCTAAGTCGTTTTGCGTTGCTACTTGTACCATAAGTACCTCGTGCATTTCGGTATCTGGTATCAAGCCCAGTGAAGGTATTTGGAAAATACCCATTTGACTCAGTTCTTGTCAAATAAATGATTCATAAATAAGCTGAAGTCATTTGATTTCTTCTTGAGAACGGAAATCAGTGCTCAGAGATTGAAAGAATAATCTTAGTTGTTCAAGTAGTTTTGTGAATTTAAGAACAACTTTTTTGAGTTCTTGTAATTTGATTTCTTTCTTTTCTGTATCGAGCCTTTTCACAAAACTGTCGAACTCGTACTTTAATGACAAATATTGAGACTGGCTTGTAGTTGCGATTCTGGTTATTTTATCTAATTCATTTTTCATGGCCTCATTGCTTCCTTTAAGCTGAGATATAAGTTCATTTTTGGAAGAATCATCCAATAAAAGCTCATTTTCCAAGTTATTTTCTATAGCCTGACTTGCAGTGGGTTCTAATTCAGTATCACTAATTTGTTGTTCTATATCTGATGCATTTCCTTGTAAGGTATCATGAGATAGTGGAGATGATTCATTATTTTTTTCTTCTGAGATTTGTTTTTGATTCTGTGACATTGATAATGATAGGCTAAAAGTTAAAAGATTGGAATAATTGTGAGGGGTAATTTTTCGCTACTCCTCTATAAGGATACTAACAAAAAGATGTCTTTTTTCAATTTATCATTATTGTTACTATGGTTGCATTTACAGTATTTGGTTGGCCCATCTATCGATATGGTATTTTATACTTATTGAGTTTTTCCTTAGCTTATGCTTATTTTTCTTGGATTTGTAAGTGAGTATGGCTTTCAGCTTATCCAAAAATTCAGAAATTATTGCAGTATCATCTGGATGATCTGATGATATTTTTGATACTTTGAGTTCTCCTTTGAGGGAGATTGGGTGATGTTTTTCTCTATAACCGATCGTATTACTCACATCACTTGATAGAAATAGTACAGATACGAAATGGTGGTATGAGTTTTGTTTGAGGATTTATAGGCGTAGGGTTTGCTATGCTTTTTATTAAAAAGTCAAAAGATCTAGAAACTGAAGATTTGTTTGTCTTATTTGATGTGATTGTTTTGTTTTTACCTCTAGCGATACTTTTTGGTAGAATCGGTAATGCTCTCAATCAAGAATTATATGGTAAGATGGTTACTCTTTCTGGATTCAGTGACACTGCACTTGTCTATTTGCATAAGCTGAAGCTCATAAGAATATATGATATGATAGATAATCAATATAGGCGAAATACCAATTTACTAGAAGGATTTTTTGAAGGTTTTTTGGTTGGCATGGTTCAGATAATCGCCCATATCAAGCTGTTGGGTAAAAAAATCTGACTTGCTGCTTATAGGCCTGGTATAGTTACAGGCCGATTTTGCATACTCTATGGTTTTATTAGATTTTTTCTTGAGACTTTGAGAGACAATCCGTCTTCAGAATATATGTGATGAATATTAAAATCACAACTCCTTATGGTAGTTATGATCTTTGTGGGGATAATAATACTTTGGCAAAGTACTTCGGCCTTCCGTAAATTTGACAAAACTAAGTAGATTGACTACTATTATAGTAGTTTATTTACTCATTCACTTCGTTATGAAAAAAATACTAGAAAGGGGATTTCTTATAGTGTTCGTAAGTATTTTAAGTATGATTTCTTTGGTTACTTTCGCGTCACCTCCTCCACCTCCTGGTGATACAGATTTTGCTAATCAAAATACTGAGTTTTTGCCTGGTGTACCAAAGGCTCCTACTACTGCAACAACAAATTTGTTGGATGATAGTGCTGGAGGAAATGTAAATGGTCTCTTGGCTTCTATTAAATTAGCAATAAACTGGGTACTGTGATTACTTGCTTTGATTGCTCTTATTATCCTTATCATACAAGGAATTATTATGCTTGTAAATGCTAGAGATAGTAAAAAAATTGAAGAAGGTTACACTACTGTGAAGAATGTAGCTATCGCTCTCGTATTTATTGGTGTGTCATGGTTGATTATATCATTCATTTTCCGAGCTATTGGTGTCTTTACTGGATCGTAGTATATTTATTTGATAGTATATACTACTATGAAAACCCTTCTAAGATTCTGAATATATCTTGTATTAAGTTTTTCTTTGTGAGTTTTTTGATTCGTTGCCTATGCTTGAACTCCTCCTCCAGGTCCAGATCCCACCACGCTGGTAGCTTCCCCTCCAGGTCCGGGTCCTTCAGCAGATAGCTGCGATCCAAGTGATGGATGATTTCGAAACCAAAACTTGTGTGCTGCTCCTGGAGTGCCAACTGTAGAATCAAAGACCTATACAAAATCGGACTTTGATTCTGATGCAAGTGGTGGTGGAAGAGCCGCATTGTCATGAGCAAAAAGAGCCATCAATCGAGTGCTTGGTCTTTTGGCCTTGATCGCACTTATTGTATTGATCTATGAGTGAGTGTTGATGCTTGTAAATGCTAGAGATAGTAAAAAAATTGAAGAAGGTTACACTACTGTGAAGAATGTAGCTATCGCTCTCGTATTTATTGGTGTGTCTCGGCTTATTGTTTCCTTTATTTTCCGAGCCATTGGAGTGTTTACCTGATAACTCTTGCTTATTAATAGCTTATCGCTTTGTTATATAAAGATATCCGAAAGGGGTATCTTTTCTTTTGCAAAGCTATTCTAAATAGCTACTATTATTTTTCGGATTTTGACACATAGGTAAATTTTTACTTCAGATTATATAGAATATGTTACAACGAATTTTAAATAAATTTGTATGAGACTATAACTCTAAGCAACTCAAAAAGATTGAACCCTTAGTGGGAGAGATCAATGATCGATACGAGAGATTTGATGATTTGTCCGATCAGGATATCAAAGATAAAACTAATGAGTTTAAAACAAGACTGGCTGATGGGGAAAACTTGGATGCCTTATTGCCAGAAGCTTTCGCTGTGGTAAAACAAGCTTGTAAAAGAATGGTTGGTACTCAAATAGAGGTAAAAGGTAAAACGATGATATGGGATATGGTACCGTATGATGTGCAATTTATTGGTGGTATTATTTTACATCAAGGTAAGATTGCAGAAATGAAAACTGGTGAAGGTAAGACATTGGTAGCGGTGGCACCAGTTTATCTCAATGCTTTGACTGGTAAGCCTGTGCACGTAGTGACGGTGAATGATTATCTTGCAAGCCGTGATGCGGAGTGGATGTGATATTTGTATAATTGGCTTGGACTTAGTGTTGGTTCTATCACTAAACATACAGCTTTACATAAACACAAAGAACAATATGAAAAAGATATTGTATATGTAGAAAATACAGAACTTGGTTTTGATTATTTGAGAGATAATCTGGAGAAAACGAAAGAAGCAAGAAAATTGTTGAATCGCTGACTGTATTTTGCTATCGTGGATGAAGCGGATAGTGTGTTGATAGATGAAGCAAGAACCCCTATGATTATGTCACAACCAAACGATGATCCAGTTGATAAATACCAACAATATTCTCAGATTATTAAATCTTTACAAGCCTCAACAGTAAAAAAGAAAGTGAGTAAGGGATTTGTGGCGGAAATTATGAATATAGAAAAATGATCTGACAAAGACGAAGCTGCGGGTTGAGACTATTTTATTGATGAAAAAAGCAAATCAGCAAGCTTATCGGAAGAGGGCATAACAAAATTGGAAAAAATGCTGGGAGTAGAGCACTTATATAGAGACTTGGGCTATGATGAAATCCATCATATTGAAAATGCTCTTTTGGCAAAAGGTGTCTATGAAAATGGGAAGGATTATATTGTTCAGGATAATGAAGTACTTATTGTGGATGAAAACACAGGACGTATTATGCCTGGAAGAAGATATCAAGGCGGTTTACATCAGGCCATAGAGGCAAAAGAAGGAATTATACCAAAGCAAGAAGCAAAAACAATTGCTACCATTACCTATCAAAATTTTTTCAAACTTTATGAGAAAATTGCTGGTATGACCGGTACGGCATTGACAGAAGCAGAGGAGTTTGAAAAGATTTATAATCTGGAAACCATTAGTATCCCCACCAATAGGCAGGTGATTAGATCCGATAGGACAGATAAAGTATTTTTCGATCAAAACGCAAAATGGAATGCAGTTATTGATACCGTAGACTTTTATCATCAAATGGGTCAACCAATTCTTATTGGTACGTCGTCTGTACATACTTCTGAGCTTGTATCTGAACTTCTTCGTAGAAAAAGTATTAATCACTACGTTTTGAATGCAAAGTATCATGAACAAGAAGCGAATATTATTGAGAATGCTGGAAAGTTATGATGAGTAGTAGTAGCCACCAATATGGCAGGTAGAGGTACTGATATCAAACTCGATCCCGTACTGCATGAAGAAATAGCGAGAAATTATGCGAAACGAATACAGGGAGAAATAAAAAAAGGCAAGGAAATAAAACTTCACATCAATAGTGAATATGAACATAACCTGATTATGAAAGAGTTGGAAAAACTCTAGGACTTGAGGAGATCTTCATTGAGCTCTCGTGCATCTCAAAATAATCTTTTCATTTTTGCGATATCAATGGCATTGATATCTATATAGGGATTGTGTTCTATATCCCTAAGGTAAATTCTTATGATTTCGCTTTTGAGTTTATTCGTACCATTTTCTTGATAACCTTTTCCAGTGACAACTCATATATATAAATCCTTGAGTGAAAACTCTGGATTATCGACAAACTTTGCCTTCATTGATTGTTTCAATGCCTGTAGGACTTTGAATTCCTGACTAAAATAGAGTACTCATACATTAGCTCACGAAAAAACTGCATTCATAAAGTCCTGCTTTTTGGCTTTTCCTTCTTGAGAAGCTAAGTTTGCTTCGAGTTCGTGTACTCTTGTTTTGAAATTATCTCATGCTTGGTTTGCTTTTGTTAGTAAGTTTTCTGCAAACTCTCATAATCCTTTCCAGGAAGGTAATTTTAATGACATAGTATTGATGTGAAATAAATACAATAGTATATTGTATAAATTATTAATATGTATTGTCAATACTGGCTATGTTTGTTAGTGCATATGTGGTGCTATTTCTTGTTGCATATCATCTGGTACTTGTATAGTGAAAGGTAGAGTGATTATTTGGTCACCGACCATCAATTGAGTGAATACTCTGTGGATACCTGGCTTAGTGAAGTGTGCCGTAAATGAAGTGGCGTTGGTAAGTGAGTCGTTTATGACTCCAGTGGATTCAACTGGATGGATATGAGAATAAGACATATCAGATAGGTTGATGGCAACCATATGCCCCTTTGCTCCAAGGTAATCTTGAAGCACTCAGTTGTTAATGCTAATGTAGAAATTAGTTGTGTTTGCGATAGAGGGTTTGTCTCGAGTAATAGTATAGTCAACACCTGATTGGGTCACAACTATCCCTGTTGATAATACAGGAGTTGCCGTAAATAATTCTTTCATCCCATCAACCATAATGAGACCTGTTATGACTTGTGGCCCAAACTGTTTGCTATCGATATCTGCATAGATGTGTCGGGTGCCCGCAGATGGAAATTCTATAGGGGTAACCCAGGCTCATTGTCCACTTTTTTCGGGATGGAGATGAAGAAAATCTCATCCGTCTTGACGAACTAAAATAAGATGTATATACTTCTCATGGGCAATCTGCAGGTCGTCGATAGCTTTACCATTATATAAGGGCATAACTGTCAGAGTTCCGGAGGAAGACCAAGACCATCGTACACTAAATGACCCCTTGGCAGTCGGATTATTAGATATAGAGCCTGATTCAGTATGGGTATCTCAATGCTCAAACAAAGATGGTGGGAGTTTTTGTATCGCAAGATAGAAGGCACCATAAAGTCACACTGAGATGATAAGTCCAACTAGTATGGAAAGTAAATGTTGCCGCCATTTTGTAGCAACGAGATGTTCCTTATAGGGGAATACCAATAATGATACGAGATAGCCTACTGGTACAATTCGTAATGATCTTAGAGGACTATCTAAGAAGTGTTGAAATCCGCCCGAAAGCATACCCACAGAAACTCCATAGACTAATCAAAATACCAATAAACTGAGATAGCTTTTTTCTCCTTCTTTAAGAATTTCTGAAAGAAGAAATAAGACGATTCAAATAATGGCCATAATGATACTTCTAGTAGTAGAGAAGAAGCCGTGGCTAATGGCTCAGGATATAAATCCTATTCCTATGTACCCCAGGAGAGAATGAAAATGTTTTTTGTTATACATAATATATGAGTGAGTTCTAAATAATAGGGTAAGAGGAAGGATCATAATATCCGCCTATGACAATATAATTACGATACCTGTATTTGTTCTGGTTCAGACTTATGCGGAACAAAGAGTTTTTTTGCAAAAGTCTTTTTGGCTTGCCAGTAAGTCTCTTGTCTTGGTAAGTTATTTCGTTGCGATGGACTTATAAATGGTTTGATTGCTTCTTCAAGCCATATTTCCCCCTGTGAAGATTTAAAAATAATCACATAGTGTTTGTGTGGATTTTCGTTAAGGATGTGTTGGAGTACTTCAGCTGCTTGTAGACTGTTTTCTGCCCAACTGATAGATTGCCCTGGTGTTGTACCGGATGACCCCAGATCTTTATAGTGAGCCATAAGATAATCCGTAACACAGACACTATCACCGCTCACGCCTATCACTATGTCGGCATGTTTGCCTATCAGCCATTGGGCGAGGGCTTCATGTTCACTTTTGGATATTTCACCAAGCTCTCTCATTTCTCATAGTACCAAGATAACTCCAAATTCGGGAAAAAAGTTTTGTTGGATTTGGAGGCCTTCATGTATTACGGCTCTCATGCTGCCAGGTGCGGCATTGTAAGTACTATCTATGATAATGTCTCCTCTAGTGGAAGCCAACAGGGTGAATCTTCCGGGCTGGAGCTGTATAGGGATTTGGAGGGTCTGTAATTCCCATAGTGAGGGGTATTTTTTTCTATGACTTATAATATCTGCAAGGGTTATACCTACCGCTTGGTAGGCAATGTTGTGCATCCCACAAGTATTAGTTGTTACAATAAGTTGATTCTGACTGTTGTAAATCTTGTAAATATAAGACGTACTGATACGATCACCTGAGATACCGACTTTATAGTTGTCAAATTGTATATCTCCATCAGTTGGTTCATAAGAGAATTTCAAAGTAGTCATGTTTCCTACTGGCATAGTCCATTTTTTGTTGAGTCCATTATCATAAAGAATCATATCTTTTGCACTAAGCAGGAGTTTTACTTTTTCATTAAAAATGCCTTGCTCACCATCTGGGAAGTTCGCTCAGTGCACTAAATCAATAGCAGTAAGGATTGCAGTGTCAGGTTTTACTATAGAGAGCAATACATCCATATCCCCTGGTTTGTCTATCCCGTATTCTAATACTAAAATCGAAGGTTTTGTTTTGAGGTATAGAACTTGTCAAAGTGCCTGAAATATACTAGATAAGGCACTGCTCGCGTTAGGTTCATAATCTTCAATTCCTAAAATACTTAAGGATAATCAGATATCACTATTGTAATTCTTGGGGGAGGTGTAGATATACTCTTGAGGCAGTAGTTTTTTTAAAGTATCGGTAATTATTAGTCTACAGGAAGTTTTTCCAACTGATCCGGTTACTCAAATAATATAGGGTTTTATCTTTGATAGATATCTCTGGGCAGATCGTTGCAAGATTTTCGCGAACAAAGAAAGAAACAATTGTTTCATTTTTTTGAAGTAAGTAAATTCTTAGCTTATACATAGTCTTTTCCTCTGTCTTTCCAATAGATTTTAAGTAACAGGATACACAAAAAACCACCTCTGACGAGGTAATTCTCGGGTGTAGTTATGTAGTCTAGTTAAATCTGGTTGCTGACTTGATTGAGATCTATGCTTCCTTGCGTATTTCATCATTGATGATCACGAACTACGTAGTCCAATATTCACAGACTGGTGAGCTCTAATGTGCTGATGCTACCATTGAAATTTGCAATAGCGGTTCATCATTGACTAATACTACCATCTTTAACGCTGCCGTCTGGATCGGAGAAAAACAAAGTGACTTGATATTTGCCATTTTCTGCCTTTATGGCTGTTTGATTAACTAGGAGAATAGGTGCTTGATTGGTGGAACTAACACTCTTTTTCTTGATACTAACGGACTGACTTGTGGTCTTGCCGCTCTCTGTATTTGCTTTGAGTGTTATCACAATATTTCACTGTATTCAGGCTATATTTAGTTTTTTAACATCGGTAATAGATGGTTTGCTGTAAGCAAGAGTTTCAACTATGGTCCCGTTTACCGCTATACTAATACTGGTGATCTGTTCTGAAGAGCTAGCATTGAACCGTAGTGCAACTTCATCTCCCACTTGCTCGTTTTCGGTTGGTTTGATGATACTCAAACTTACTCCCATAGGATTAGTTGTTCCTCCGTTAGTTCATTCTCCTCAAAGTCACATGCCTCCACTATTGTTATTTTCTCATGATAAAAATCTTCTTTCTAGACATTCTTCAGTAGGTTCTTTGAAAATAGTGTCACCTGATAACTTTTGTCCTCCTGCATCAAATATCTCCATAGAAGATCCTTGTCAGGTGTACTTCATAATATCTTTGAGATCCCTTTTATCTGGCATAAAGGTTTGTGGTTCGTTGATATAGACAGTGAGGATGTCTGATTGTGGGGTAAGATCACTTACCTTACCCATACATAGTTTATCGATTTCTACTTTCCTAGATCATCCGTCTCGTTCAGTAGGTAGATTGTTGATATATCATCGGGTACTTACCTTCATAGGCTCGGGTGTTTGCTCTGAGGCGAGCTTCCCAGAATATTTAGCAATGGTGAGCTGTTTCACTTCTACTGGTTTCATTTCTTCGTTCCTTAGATAGCCGTTCGTTTTTAATTTAGTCCAGAACTTAGTCCAAGTGCTGTAGTTAACCCATCATCCGTAGCCATCAGCATTCATTGGTTTCCCAGAAGTGTTGCCTGCCCAAAATACAGTTACTTTGCTTGGGGTATAAGTAGCCAACCAACCATCTCTTGGGAGTATTTTATCTCCACTTCTCCGGTTACTGGTACCTGTTTTGTGGGCAAACTTAATGCCTGGGAAATTGAATTTCCTTGCCCAATCCGCAGGTAGATTTGCTGGATCTGAAAGTATTTTCCGTAATAAGTATGCCACTCATGAGGGTATTACTTGTTTTGGCCTTGTGTCTGACTTTTTATACATCAAACTACCATCTGGTCATCTAATTTCTAGAATTGGGTCGATTTCTCATGGTTTACCTTCTGCTGATAAGTGAGAATACATTTTCGCCAATTCGAACATTTTCATTTCTGCTGCACCAATAGCCATAGGCGGTCCATAATCTTTGCTTTTACTGAGGGAATATACTCCCAAGTCTTTTGCAAAATCAATGAAAGCATCTTGTCACCCGGCGGCAAAGTACATTTTGATAGCAGGGATATTTCTTGAGTAAGCAAGTGCTTTACGTAATGGCAAAGGTCCCATGAACTTTCCATCTACGTTGTCAGGATCATAATCTCCTATTTTGAAGGGTATATCGAAGATATTAGTGTCAATGGTAAGCGGCGTTGTCATAAACCCCAATGCATACCAAAGAGGTTTGATGGAGCTTCCGGGCTGTCTCTGTCTTTGTACAACGTCTACGTTTCCGTCAATGGCTTCATTGTAGTAATCTGCGGACCCTACATAGGCTAACACGTCTCCGTTTTTACTGTCCAAGTGAATCAATGCAGTATTGTTCCCTCCATATCCTTTGATGCTGCTTATGGATTCATTAACACTATCCACTGCCATTTGCTGAATCTTACTGTCCAAAGTGGTTCTGATAGTCAGACCTCATCTTTTCAGAATATCTTCGCCATATTCACCAATGTATTTATTGTTTGCTTCTTTCAACATATCCAATACCCAAAATACGAAATGAGGCGAATCTATGGTGATTTTCCCTTTACTAAATTTATAGTTCATACCCAAAACCAAAGCATCCTTGAATTCTTCTATGGATATAAATCCATCCTCGTACATTCTGGCCAATACATAATCTTTACGCCCTAAAGCATATGTTACCTTGTGAAGCTCATTATTGTAGGTAAAATCAAAACTGATTAAACCTTGAAGATACTGAAGCATATCTTCTGTGCTTGTTTTGGATTTTATTCTGCTGTCATCCAATATTGATCTAATTTTGTTTAAGAGTTCTTGATAAGCCGTATCATCGATAGTTATCTTTTCTCAAGCGTAATTTTTTACCTCCAATTCTCCAACTAAGCCTGGTCTATTTTTATAGGGATCAAATTTACTAGGTGCCTTCGGAATCGAAGCAACTACTGCTGATTCGAACACTCCTAGTTTTTCCGCAGTTGCACCGAAATATCATTTACTTGCTGCTTGTACGCCATAACTGTTATTTCACAAGAAAATGTAATTCAGATAAAGTTCGAGGATCTTTTCCTTTACTTTTCTGTCTCTGTCTTTGTTGGATATTCAGGGATTACTTTTGGCAACTTGTTTTTCCAATAGACCTCCAAGTTGTATTGTGAGTACCAATTCTTTTAATTTTCTTTTGAGAGTTTGTTCTGGTGTTAAGAGGAGATTTTTCACTAATTGCTGAGTAATAGTAGATCATCATTGTGATGGTCATGAAGACCCTATATCTCTCAATAAAGCTCTTGCCATTCCTCCAAAGTCAACTCCAGCATTGGTCCGAAATGTTTTGTCCTCTGCGGCGATAATAGCATTTTGCATGCTAATCGATATCTTACTCAATGATACATATTCTCTATTTTCTTCAAAAACTCTATATAATACCTCGCCATTTCTATCTGTTATGGTTGTGGTTTGGGAGAGCGTCAGCGATTCGACTTTACTAAGATCGGGCAATTCCCTGATGATGTAAACGTAAAATAACACACTTCCTACTACTAAAGGTATAAACAAAAAAATAATAGGCAGTCGGATTAAACCATTGGATAATTCAAGAGAGCGATACTTGTGCTTCATCAATTGAAATCGATTGGGTCTATTATAATAGTGGGCTCCCACAAACTTAGACATTCAATAAAATTATAAACTAAAGCTATCCACGTCGCCTACTTTCAGCTAAAATATTTCGTGTATAGAAAAAAAACATTGACATTGTCACGAGCCGCAATAATAATTATTCTTGGATTGTATGCAAGTTTCTAGAAAAAGCTTTGTGCGCCTCGATCGAATTTGAATCACTTTTGATAGGGCTTAAGTTTTTCGAATATGCTATTTGTAAACGATCTGATGGTTTTTCCTTTGATCACAATCTGGTACCTATATTTTCCGTATATTTTGTATATCATGGCAGGGATGGCGTATACTTGTATTTGATCATATCCTCATTGTTGCTTGAGTGCTAAGATGTCGTGAAAGAGATTATTAACTGATGTAAATAGTGAGCTTTCTACTGTGTGTTTGTAAGATATAATGCATAATTCCCCAAATGGCGGATAATCATGTTTTTGTCTAAATGCCTGATCTTGTAATAAGAAATAATCTGAATCATCATGAGTAATGGCATGTATAATTGAGTGATCTGGTTGGTAAGTTTGCATGATAATATGCGGTACAATATAGCTTTTTACCACTGTTTGTAAGAACTGATAGTTGTTGTATTCAGTATTGTAGTCTGGAATATTTGCCTGAAGAGCATTTTGGAATAATACCAATCACACATTATCAATAATAGGGTATTGCAATAAAGAAGTTGCAAGAATAATCATGGGATGATTTCTAGTGTTGGCCAATAATTCTTTAATCTTATTATTGGAATTGGCATTGGAGGACTGAATGATAACAGTATTTGCTGTGAATTGTGATTTACAGTACTGTGCGGCATGTTGGATGCCTATGCCATATGTATCAAGTTTGTTGTGTCAACAATGAGGACAGGTCTTGATTATCTCATAACTTGTCTGACAAATAGGGCAGAGTCAGAAGAGTTGTTGATGAAGATTGTGGTGTAGACTGATAGGTATGTCGCACTGCTTACAATAAGGTATATGACCACATTCTTTACAGACCATACCAGTGTGAACACCTTTTTTGTTGAGAAAAATCACGACAGACTGTCCTGTTTCTAATGTTTTTGTAATCGCTCTTTCGCTGAGATCGCAAAAAATCTTATTGTGAAGATTTTTGATATCTACGATATGTATTGATGTGTTTCAGACTTTAGTGCTGGAATGCATGAAATGGTGTAGTATACGAATGGATGATATAATCTATCATAGTTTTTTTTGTAGGAGATGTTAGCGTTTTATTTTGTGTTTTTTATGAAAAACTTATCTTGTAAAATACCTCTTATCCATTACTCTCTTCAGAGTATTTTTTATTTTTTATAATCTGAACATATGAGTACTATTATGCGAGTTGGACTTATTGTGGTGCTGATCATACTCTATGCTATCAGCGTCTATAACAAATTCGTTTCCTTGCAAACTCAGGTTGAAAATGCGACATCTGATGTGGATGTACAGCTCAAAAGAAGGTCTGATTTGATACCAAACTTGGTTGAAACAGTAAAATGATATGCAAACTTTGAATCAGGTACTTTGGAAAAAGTTGTGCAAGCAAGAAATCAATATATAAGTGCTACGACTTTGCCCGATAAGGCTGCGGCGGATAATGTACTTACTTGAGCACTCAGACAATTGTTTGCTTTGTCAGAGAATTATCCAGATCTCAAAGCGAACGCAAGCTTTCTAGATTTACAAACACAACTTAACGCTTTGGAAGATGTGATCCAAAATGCAAGAAGATACTATAACGCTACCGTGAGAGAATATACAATTCTTGCAAAAACATTTCCATCCAATATTATTGCTAACGCATTTGGTTTTGGTAAACAGCAGTTTTTCGAGATCACCGAAGCGGAAAGAGTAACGCCACAAGTTAAGTTTTAATCTTTATGGAGAGTATGAACATAAAAAAGATATGCTGATATTTGTTGGTAGCACTTTTTGTGTTTGGCCCATCGTCTGTGGTGCTTGCCCAACAATCCAATGATTTTGTTATTCAAGACTATAAAACTACTATTCAGGTACAAGAAAATGGAGATTTGCAGATAGCCGAACGTATTCAGGTGTACTTTTACACCCCCAAACACGGAATCTACCGTACTATCCCTTATAAGTATACGAATCTTTCTGGACAAAGTGTAAGAGCTCCGTTGGAGGACATACAAGTACAAAAACGAGCATGGGAAACTACCAAGAACGGAGATAATGTGATTATAAAATTATGATCTGCCGATGTTTTGGTAGAAGGTAATCAAGTTTATGAGCTGAGTTACCGTGTGCATCAGTGAGTAAGGCAATACAGTGGTTATCAAGAACTCTACCGAAATATGATGGGCCCGGCATGGGACGTATCCATCTTAGCCTGAAGTTTTTCGATTATATTCCCGCAATCCATTCCCGCTGTACCTTATGGTAATTGGTTTGTGTATTATGGCGACTATGGTTCGCGTGATGCGTTGAGTACGGTGCAAGTAACCAGTGGAGGCTTATCAGGTTATATATGATTTTCCTTGCAAGCTCATCAGTCTGTTACAGTGGGCATACAATTTCCGGACAAGACGTTCTCCCTAATAAAACCATCTTTGGATTTACGAAGTATGCTTGGTAATATTGCATATATATTACCGCTCTTGCTCTTATTGTGGTGTTTTACTATGTGGTACCGCTACGGCAGAGACTTTTCTTTGCCGGATGTAGTTTCGTATTATCCACCTGAAAATGTTACTCCGTCAGAATATATACTGTTATTGAAAGGCTCTACTCAAGCCAAAGATATTATACCGCTTATCTACCATCGGGCCTCTCAGTGACTTATTATTATTAAAGAGGAAATGGGTCCTGCAATCAATGAGCGTCCTCGCAATATATATAGTATCGCTCGGCACGCTGTCAAGAACGCTATAGGGTCACAGGAAAAACATTATATACTCAGTAAGCTGGAATCAAAGTCAGCAAAAGTATATGAAGCACAGATGAAAAGTCATGAAAAAAGATTATTTTATACACTGTTTGATGATGCAACACAAGTTGATATTTCTGAGCTTGATAGTTTGTATCCCATACTAGAAAGTATTAGTGATCAGTTAAATGCTAAATTTCAGTATACTAAGTACTATACACCAGAGTCGAGATCTGCTACCACAAAACTTTGGTATATTGTTGCGATTTTAGTGTTGTTGTATGGTGGCTATCTATTCGCTATGGTATATTTGTATGCTTACTCTTTGAGCTTATTTGCTGAAGGAGAGCAATTGTTTTTGCAATGAATTCTGTTGTTTGCCTTTTCTGTGTTTGTTAGTATTATTACGATAATAATTTTTGCGAAAATTATGCATGCAAAAACTAAGCAGTATGAGCAATTATTAAGTAGTTTACGTGGTTACAGGACTTTTATTGAAAAAGTAGAGGCACCGCAGTTGCAGGCCCTTCTTAAACAAGATCCAAATTTTATTGATAAGACTTTGTCTTATGCGATCGTATTGGGACTTGCGAGCTCTTTCCTCAAAGTAACCAATCAGGCACTTTGACAAGCATATCATCCTGCATGGTTTGTGGGACATAGTTTTGGTACTGGAGACTTGTCGAGTATGACGTCTGTTATCAATGATATTTCGTCTTCTAGTCGAAGTGCCCCGCCTGCTTCGCAGTGATCGTGGTCTTGAGGTGGTTGATTTTGATGAGGCTGAGGATTTAGTGGCGGCGGCGGCTGAGGTGGCGGCTGAGGGAGTTGGTAAGATTTCTGCGAGATAAGTAGTAATCGAGAAATTTGGTATAACTAGTTTACTTTCACATACTGTTGTTTCTTACTCTGTAGCAAAAGTCAGTCAGTCACGTCATCAATCCAATGGTAAGTCTGAATTTTTTCCTACGAATTGGTAGGTCATAGGATCTTCGTAGAAACTTTGTCATTCCCTGTATTCTTTAATCACAGATATTACCAGTCATTTTTCAGTGTGGTGAATAATATATACTCCATCCCAAAGATCGTCGTAGTGTATCTCTCCATTTTCTGCATCCTCGCTTTGTATGCTTTGATATAGTTTTCATACTATTGTTCATAGGAATAGTTCTGTTTTTTCTAGATATTGTTTTTGTAACACAGCCGCAAAACCTTCAATTCAAAATGTCGTATTATCTTCCAAAATCATATCTAGAACTTGATTAGAAATAACAATCGCTTCGTTTTTTCATAGTGTGATTTCTTGGTTTTTTAATGTGTAGGTTCACTTGTTTGGCCACCTCACAATGATTTCTCCTGTACTATTCATTTGAATAAGTTGTATCTCTCATTTATCCTTTCATCATAAATATAGTACTACATCGTTATGTTTTAAGTCATGATAGGAAAAAGTCTCATTTCCTCAGTGAATCGTATTTGGCTCTCATTGTGCCTGGAACTTCAGTAATTTTTGAACCCCATTTGAAGTTCTATACAAGGGATTTGTCGCCTTATGGTGTTGCCTCCGTCTTTTGTTACCAACATAAGAGTATCAATATCATAAAATACCATCAAAACAGTCTACCAAATCTGCAATATGAAGCCTTACAAGGTTGAGGCATCTTGATGGGCTTATGCTGGGGGATTGAGGTATTTTCTTGGAAAGCATGCGTTGTATAAAATACTAAAGTGAAATTATTACAACAAAATAACTATACATGTCAATATACTATTATTATATTACCATGTATTCGAGTGCCACCTTTACGTTGAAATCCCAATACCTATAGTTAACTACACTGTAGTTATGAATACAATTACAGAAAGCATGGTAGCTAGAAAGAAAAAGATACTTTTGGTTTCAGATTATATCACAGTCTTTAGTGGTGGCATTGAGATGTATATATCCAATGTGGCGAAGCTGGTAACTCGTGATGATTTTCAAGTACACTTTTGGGGTTTGAGGCGATCGGCAAAGCTGCTCAAAAAATTGAGATCTTTTCTTTTGCCATTAACGGGATTTAATATTATTTCTGCGGTATGATTTATGGTGAGCTGTATAAAGCGAAAACCCGATATTATTCGGTTTCACTCAGTCAATAGATATCATGGTTGGTTAGTTATTTGGCTGTCAACGTTTATTTCTGCCAAAAAACTGATGATGTATCATGATTTGGGATATTTTCATCCATTTCCTCACTTGGTAACCCAAGAAGAACAAATATTACCTTTTGATCTTAGCAACTTTGTGAGCATGGGCTTGAAAGCAAAACACCCTCGTTGATGGATACATAAATGAATGGTTTGAATGGCTGCGACGTTGAAGTATTGCAGTATATACTGTCTCAGACTATCTTTGTTATCCACTGTGGATGTGCACTTGGTACCTAGTGAGTTTATGGTTAAATACCTAGAGCAGCGAGGTGTAAATAAAGAAAAAATCCACGTTCTACCTCATTTCATAGTAAGTGGACTGTAAGTAATTAAATTCCTACTTCGAACTTTCGCTTCATAGGGATAATGGTGAGCGTTATAGGATACTCAAAAGAGTTTCCATTTTTTCGTTTTCTTATGTCTGATGTAATGCTCTCAAAAAGAACATCAAGGTCGTTGATCACATGGGCACTCATTTCTATAAATACTTCGATCGGTGCGACTTGAACTTTTATTTGTGCACTGTTTGCATACACAGAGACTTCTTCTATATTGGTTGCTTGTGCTACAATTTTTTGTATTGCTTGGGCCAATTGATTAATAGCATCTTTGTGTACCTTTTCATCATCAAATTCTATGCGAATTATCGGCATTGGGGAGTTTCAATGACTAATATAAATAGCAATTATTTTTCTTATTATAATTCCTCAAACTTCATTTTGCTTCCTATGAATTTAAGCTGTATATCCCCCACTTCGCCATTTCTGTTTTTTCCTATCAATACATCTGTTATAGTGGGATCAACATCGTGATCATAGTATCCATCTCTGTATAAGAATATAACCAGATCTGCATCTTGTTCGATACTACCTGAGTCTCTCAGGTCTGATAAGATAGGTCTTTTATCTGGTCTCTTTTCATTTTCACGAGAAAGCTGAGACAGGGCAATAATAGGGCATTTGAGTTCTTTTGCCATTTCCTTGAGAGATCTGGATATTTCTGATACCTCTTGAACTCTATTCCCTGCATATCTCATACCCGAAGAGTTGATTAATTGCATATAATCAATAACGACCAGATCTACCTTGCCTTTTTCGATTACAATCTTTCTTAACTTGGATTTGATAACGGGTATCGTATTTGATTCCTCGTCTATATAAACATTATAATCAGACAATCTCGCAATGCTGCTTCCTATGCTTTCGTAATCATCTTCCGTTAGCAATCACTTGGATATATTTGATAAAGGAATATCAGTGTCCGCAGAAAGTAATCTATCCACAAGTTGTTGAGACGACATTTCAAGAGAGAAAAAAGCGACTGATTTGCGTTGTCCTAATGCCGCGTTGAGCAATAGATTGAGAGAAAATGCTGTTTTACCCATACTTGGTCTTGCAGCTAAGATAATCAACTCTCATGGCTTGAATCATCCCGATTTATCATCTAGATTCTTATATCCCGACATTGTTTTTGCATTTTCTATTTCGTGGGGGTGATCAGCAATGTGCATAAGTTCCTCAACTCTGATATTGAGTAATTCTCTAATGTGTTTAAGCGAATCTCCTTGATTATATTGTACGAGTCCAAATATTTGTTTTTCAATAGCTTCGATAATACTCGGTGTATCTTTCTCGCTGTATACGTCACCAATAATGTTTTGGCATGTCTTGAGTACGGCCCTCAATATAGATTTTTCTTTTACTATTCTTGCATACTCTGCACACACTGAAGGTGTGATAAGATATAAGCTGATATCGTACAGATAGTCTGTTCATCCTATAAGATCCAGGTTACCATTTTTGTTCAACTGATCTCCCACAGTAATGACGTCTATAGTCCTCTTATGACCTCTGAGTTGTGTCATTGCTTCAAAAATATAGATATGTTCTTTTTGATAGAAGTCGCCAGGAACAACGCCCTGAGAGTCAAGTAGATACATACTGTCATTATCCAAAAAAACACAACTGAGTACTCATTTCTCAGCGTCGCTGTTGTGAGGCGGAAGTTTGATTTCTGAAATATCCATCGATTAATAGGGTGATTATGAATAATATATAATCTGATTATTCTGCTTGTTTTCCTAATAATTCATTTTTGTGTATTGTGGTAGATCCGTAGCCGTTAGTCAGCGTGACATTGTCGCTTCCTTGGGTGAAAGTGATGGTAGTTACTCTTTTCCAAAACAGGTTACTTACGTTGTTTAGAGACTGCTGGAGGAATGCTGCACGTTCTTCCAGGTTATTCTTTATTAAGTAATCTCTTACTTTGCATATATCTAAATAAGTATTTCCAAAAGCTCATCTAATCATATACTCATAAAGTACGGGCTCGAACAACTCTTTGTTGTTTTCTCGATCGGGTCATAAAATGAATTCACATAGATCAAGAATTTCTTGTTGCGTGAAATTATCATACAGCTCATGCTTCTTCTTTTTGCTTCAAAACTGTTCTAAGAAATAGTTTTTGAGAGCGTCATGAATACTGAGTTTTGCTTTTTTTCTAGACTCATAAAATTGAGTAAGCACTGTGTCTACTGACGATTCTTGTTCTACGAGATCAACTGATTTTGATTCTAGGTTGCTAGGCATAGGTGTTTATTTGAATGAAATATAGTATGGGTGCATAGCATAGTAAATTAAATACATACTATTTCCATAAGAAAATCCTCCATAGTAGTTTTTTCACTATGGAGGATTTGATATTTAAAAGATGGCTTTCTTATTGTTGAGTAGCTCTCATGAGCATCAACATAACATGTCATCTTAATTCTATAATGCTTGGATCTGTATTTGTTATAATGCCTGCTCTAAGAAGGGCTTGCAAGTGATTAACATAATAGGGTGATCAAGTTTCATAAGTCGTACCGTATAATGCTCTTGATAAGACTGTTCCGAATTCAGCTCTTGTCACTATTCCATTCGGATTAAAGCTCGACATATTACCACGCATTATGTCTAACTGGCAGGCTACTGTTATGTAGCTCTGTAGATCACTACTTTGATCAGAAATGTCTGAAAAGGTACACTCTTTAGTGTCATTTGGTACCTGTCCCAATACTCATATTGCGTAGCGTCATATCATTTTCGCCATTTGTGCTCTAGTGAGATGTCCTTTTATATTCGCATCCAATATAGTGGGTATGGTGGTTATTGCCAATGAATAAGCATAAAGATATGCTTGATTGAGTTCACTGTTATAAGGAGAACCCTCTATAGAACCTCTTACGTATGGTCCAGTTGGTACATCAATCGACGTATCAACTTCTACGGTAGTTGTACCGGTTGTGACGACGCTTGGAGTTCCAGCATAATCACATATTCTATCATAACTACTAGATGAGTGGTCTCAGTTTGGACAATTGTCTATATTGTTGGTAGAACCACCTGTGGGCGGCATATAGGTAGTTCAACCAGGTAGATAAACAATATTGCTAACGGTTGCTGTAGCAGTACCAGTGTTTCCTAACGTATCAACAAAAGTGAATACGAAACTTCCGTTTGAAGAAAAAGTATAGTTTCATGATCCGCCATTATTGGTGATAGTCCCGCTTTCACTCAGTGTGATTGTAGCAGTTACAGGTGCCGATGTTGTCCCTGTATAATTGTATGCGATCGTTCCAGTTGGGGCAGTTGTATCTTTGGTTATGGTGGCAGTGAGGTTTGTCCCTGTAATGAGTACTCCTGATGCACTGAGCACCTTTCCACTCAGGGTTACTGATCAATCTGAAAGAGTAGTTGCATTAAAGATGATGCTTGCTCCTGTCTCTCCTCAAGCCCCTGTATAAATTCATGTAAGCGTCGTTCATCACGAACCGATAAGCTTTATAGTGGTAACATCTCCCGTACTCATGGTGCCGCTGAAAGCGAATGAAACCGTGTAAGTCCCTTGATTACCGCCGCTGATATTAGCACCTGTTAAGGTGTGCCCCGTAGAGTCGAGGGCCGCATTAGTGGTAGATGTAATAGTAATGACCAATCAGAACATAAGGAACATAAAGAATATCCCTCTGAGGATTACTGTTTTCATTTTCATAAGAATAGAAATAAGAAACTAAATTAGCATAGAATACGAAATTGTACCATATACTAGTGCTTGTACTTTAAAGTACAGAAAGTGAAAGGTCCTTGTGACAACCATAATATATCCTTACCTACCCATATGGTCTCGCTCCTGCATGGGACGCCAACTCTTCCTGTGCATATTCTATTGAAATAACAAAAGACCGACTTGCTATGTGTCTAGCTATCGGCTTTATCGTATGGACATTGTTATGTTTTGTAGAAACTACTCCATTACATACATGTCGATAATATCGTCTACTTCTATTTTCTTCCCTACTTTGGCCTTCATACCGCACTCATGCCCGGTACCCATTTTGTCTACGTTCTCTGTCCCCTTTTGTAGAGACGTAACCTTCCCTGTATCAATAAGCTCCTCTCATCTCAGTAGCCTAAAGTAGGCACCATTTCTTGCCTCTCATTCAATAACCTTCCCTCCAAAGATCGTGTCATTCCCTTTACGATAAAACACACCAAGTACTTTGAGTTTACCTATTTGTACTTCTACTGGGTCAACCTTAATCATCCCTTTAGCAAGGGCTTCGAGATAGTCTGTAATTTCGTAAATAATATTGAACGTTTTCAGAGATATTCACATAGTGTCCACTTTTGCTTTCAGGATATTACTAATGCCTGTTCCAAATCATATTAGCACAGCATCACTTGCTTTGGCTAGATCGAGGTCGCTATCAAAGAAATTACCGATATCGCTATGAACGATTTTGAAATTCATGTTCTCTGGAAGTTCAATTTGTAAGATAGCGGCCTTGAGAGCTTCTAGGCTTCCCCGACTATCTGCTTTGATGAGCAAGTTGATTTGAGTCACCTCTCACTCCGCGATTCTATTGATGAGAGATATAATTCACAAATTGCTTTGTTGCTCTATTACCGTTGCTATTTTACTTTTCGCAGTTTTTTCGTCCTTTACTACTTCCACTAATTTTCCTGCTTCTGGAACATCGTTTACACCCAGAATCATAATGGGATCGCCTCCAACTGCCTGCTTGACTTCTTGTCCTTTCCGATTATATATCTTTTTTATTTTACCGAAGGTATTGTGTATCCATAGCACATCTCCCACTTTTATAGTACCAGTAATGAGAATCATAGTAGCTATAACTCCTTTTTGAATATCTTTATGTGCCTCTAGGACAACTCCGATACCGCTTCTTTCTGGGTCATAAACGAGTTCAGACACTTCTGCATGAAGTAGAATTTGATCCATAAGATCGTCCATGCCTTGCCCGGTTTTTCCTGATACTTTCACAATAGGGACGTCCCCTCCTCGTTCTTCTGCAACTAATCCATGCTCACTGAGTTGAGTTTTGATAAACTCTGAATTGTCTACTCCTTTATCTATTTTGGTAATCGCCACAATGATTGGCACTTTTGCTGCTTTTGCATGATTGATAGCTTCAACTGTTTGCTTCATGACGCCGTCATCTGCAGCTACTACGATAACCACAATATCCGTAATTTTGCTTCATCTCGCTCTGAGTGAGGTGAATAAGGCGTGTCCCGGAGTATCAATAAAGGTAACTTTTTTACCATTATGAGTAATCTGAGATCACCCAATGGATTGTGTAATGCCTCCGTGTTCTTTGCCAGCAACTCCTGTTTGACGAATGTAATCCAAGAGTGTTGTCTTACCGTGATCTACGTGTCCCATAATTGTTACAATAGGCGGTCTCTCCTCTTTGCTAGGGCTCAGCTTATCGGCAGCTAATATGGTTTGGAGATTTCCTTCGATAAGATCTTGTATACCCGCAGTCGCTGATTCTTTCACGACTTTTATCTCGAATTCCATAGCGATAAGTGATGCAGTGTCGAAGTCAATACTAGAATTGAGTGACAAGAGCATTTTGTTCGCGATGAATTTTTTTATGACTTCAGCAATGGGTATGCCCATTTTTTCAGCGAATTCCTTCACGGTTATGCTTTCTCCCATAATTATTTCTTCTTTTTTGGTTATGGTTTGAGATACTTTATATTGAGGTTCTAAACTTTTTTCTCTTTTTGCCGGTTGTTGATGGATTTTTTGTCCTCCAATTTTGTTAGCAAATACCACCGCTTGTCCTGTTGCTATTCTTCTTCTATCTTCTCGTGATGCGTGAGACTGGCTGTTGCTTGTTTTTGAGGTATCTCTTGGTGCTTGTCCTGCTTTGGGCTTAAGATCTGGTACTTGTCTAAAAGATTGTCTTTGTGTCTGAGTTGCCCTCTCTTGGGCACGAATAGTATTTTCTGATCTTTCGCCATCCTCGCCTTCAGTTCTTTTTTTACTCGTTTTGCCTTTCTCAAAGCTTAATTTATTGGCATCAGCAATGGAAAACTTTTTATTTGGACTATTATTATTGCTAGTGTTGACCCTAGATGGACCATATTCTTTTCTTTCCGGAGTTCTTATTGGCTTTGGCTCTGCTTTTTTGATAACCAAGGCGTCTACGCTGCTTGTTATGCGATCTTCTTCCACAGGCTCTTGTACAACGGGAGTGGTTTTTATGGCCGTATCATCCATTTCGCTGGAAACAACTGTTTTTTCAGAAGCTTTATCTTTTTTGCTCAATCCTAAACCACCTAAGAAATCATCATCTCCTCAGTTTTCCAAAAAAGCCATTCCGTCATTTTGGTTGTCGGTGTCAAAAAAAATCACTGTATCGTTGGACATACCCCAAATAATAATAAAATCGTCAAGATATAGTGTTTTAATGATAATGTATACAATTGCAACCTATTATAAGCCACTACTTTAGCTATAACAGATTATAATCTGAGTTATTTGCCTTGTACGGTATAGTGATCGTTAGCATCCAAAATACTATATCATGCTTCGTCTATTTTTTGTCTTAATTCGTCTGCTAAAGCCCGATTCTTTTCTTGTTTTGCCTGTCGTCTTTGTTGAGCCCATTGCTGTATTTCCTCTGGTATTGTGACTTCCGTTGTATCTTCCTGCTCGAACAGTCAGAGTTTGAGGACATAATGATCTAGGTAAAAAAGCACTTTTAGGTCCTCGATGGTTATTGAGGCAGTATTATTTCATCTTGCTCTTTCGTTAACGAGCTTGCTGATGCTGGCTAGTAATTCTGGAGTATTGAGATCATGCAATAGTCCATCTGCCGTAATTCTACGATCTCTTACCGCAATACTACTACCTGTCACTTTCATGAAATCTCTGTGGCTAATGAGCTTCATATCAAATCCTTGTTTTTCAGACATTACTTGTATTCTTCTTTTGAGATTAGATCTTGCGGCTTTTGCTGCTTCCAATGCCTCCCAGGTAAAATCTTGAAAAGATTTGTAGTGTGCTTGTAGAAAAAAGTACCTAAAATCTTCAGGCTTATACCCTCTATCTAGTATATCCTGTAATTTTATAATGTTTCCTGAAGATTTACTTATTTTTTGATTATTAATATTCAGAAACTGATAATGTATTCGGTAGTTCACCCATGGATGATCTCCATGGCTGCATTCAGATTGTGCAATTTCATTGGTATGATGAACGGGTATATGATCAATTCAGCCAGTATGAATATCAAAGTGATTTCAAAGGTATTTAATACTCATGGCACTACACTCGATATGCCGTCCTGGGAAACCAATTCACCATGGACTATCCCATTCCATATCGCGTTTTTTTCAAGTAATATTGTACTTCCACAGAGCAAAATCAGTAGGGTTGTGCTTGCCGGCATCTTGAACCCTTGATCAGGATTGTATCCCATCTAAATGTTTTTGGCCTACTAACTCTCCATAGTTTGGCATTTTACTTGTGTCAAAATATATTCAATCACCGGGTATGCTATAAGTATATCATTTATTTTCAAGTTCTTGAATCATGGCTATTTGCTCAGGTATATGCTCAGTGGCACGTGGTGTAACATCGAAAGGGTCTAATTTGAGAGTACGACAATTCCAGTGAAATATTTCTTCATACTTTTTAGCGACTTCTCGTGCACTAATGCCATCACGTCTAGCTGCTTTTTCCATTTTATCTTCCCCATGATCTGCGTCTCCTTCGTTTTCTCAGGTAAGATGTCATACATCAGTAATATTGACAACATGCGTAGTAGGGTATCACAAAATGTGTTTGATAACATTTTTAAGCAAATCATCAAGGAAATACTTTCTAAGATTTCCTATAGATGGTTCTCGGTATACAGTAGGACCGCAAGAGTAAATTCTGACATTATTGGGGTCTATGGGAGTAAACTCTTCAAGAGAGCGGCTGAGAGTATTGTAGAGCTTTAGGTTCATCCTTTTTAAGGGTGTTTTATATAAAAAATAATCAGAACCATACTACTAATTATCTTATGAGTATTTTTCAACTCATGATAATATAATATCTATGATATTGACATGTATTATCTATTAATTATAGAATTATTGCTTTTGGATAAACTAGAAGTCAAAAATACTGAAAAATGGAACAAAAAAAAGTCGACTGGTCCAATCCTCAGTTGGACAAAAAGGGCACGGGTGAGCTTACGAAGCTCCGCAGGGAAGCATTTTGGGCGTATCACATGTTGAGATATGTTAAAAAACTTTGTTTCACATTGATACTGCTCTCTTCGCTATGGGTCATTGGACTTATTTACTTCTCTGTTAAGTTTGAAGGTGTTCAAATGCCGGACTTATCCTCTCCTACTACGGTTATGTGGCTCCTTTGGTTTGTTTTTGGGGTCATAGCAATATGGGCCTTTGTTAGGGTAAGACACCTTCCCCAACAATGGAAAGATCGCAGGGACGCTATTACAGCTGAATTGAAAAGTCGTCCCAAGTAATCCCGGAAGGAGAAGCAAGTTTTGAGTAAGAGGCTCTTAGTCGGTACACCGGCTAATCCTCTTTTTTTATGT
>CAZLWR010000011.1:29216-30668 GCA_964563595.1 uncultured Candidatus Peribacteria bacterium
AGTTTTGAGTAAGAGGCTCTTAGTCGGTACACCGGCTAATCCTCTTTTTTTATGTCTTGATTTTCGTTGCCCGTTGCTTTGTCCAATTCTATGTAGCGATGGCTCAAAATATCATCATATCCTATAACATATGTGATTTCTTGCTTGGTTTCTTTATTTGGTATTATTATAGCTATACGAGTTTTACCTACTTGAGCAATATGATCTCATTGGAAAGTCACGAGTTCTGATTTTTTTCTTTTGCGAAAACGTAGTTCTATGGCGAGTTCATTTTTGTATTTTTGAATACATTCGAAATGAGTATCTACTCGATATGGTTGATAGAGTAATTGTTTGTCCTTTGTTTTGAGCGGCATGATTCTTTTTAGTTTTATAAATTGTCTCTGCAGTGTATTGACAATTATACAATTTATCATACTGAAAACAAGTCACTTACGATGTCTTTCATCGCACTGAAACAAAGCGTTTATATTAAGTCGATACAATTAAACCTATCATTTTATTTACAGACTTTATGATGGTCTGACTAATATTTTTTATGTACTTGATGTGCGTTAGTTTTCGTCCTATTCGTCATCAGATTATTCAGATTATCCATCATGCTATGATATCAGTAGGCCGATGAACTGCTACGGCGACCCTTGCGATTCACATGATTAAGCTGAATGCTAAAAGCATAAGGCTGCAGATATAGAGAAAGTCTGGCCTTCCGCTTTCCGCTTTCCGCTTTCCGCTTACAAGGTATGTTCCAACCGCTATGGCCATGCTGACGGTAGCATGATCAGAAGGGAAGGAAATAGTCGGTACATGGCTGAGAATGAGTTGCAATCAGGGCAGTGATTCGGGTCTGTCCTTCCGAATAAGTTGTTGTATGATTATAGTAATGGCTGTGGCAGCGATCACTGATGCTACAATTTGTATACCAGCATATTGGGTATCTATTTGTTTTTTTTTGTAGCCATAAAGAAATAAACCAATTAAAAATAGGGGATACATGAAGACAAAAATATCTGAAGCAATGCTTGTTGCTTGGAATAGGCTATGGCTGCTACTTACCACATGATTGAGCGATTCCAGTATTTGTTTTCCTCGTATTGGTTCAACTAAAGTTAACATATTTTAGAAATCTAAAAGTTTAAATATTCGTAGGGATATAATTGTTTGTGTACTTTCGTTGAGGGTTGTGCCCGATAAGAATCATTACATCATTCAGATTATTTTTTGTTTTTAGATCAATAATAAAATGATGGAGATAATCAAAAAGATATTGATAAGCTGACGATAGCGAATCTCGTTAATATGCTTTTGAAGGCACACTCCTATTGTTGCTCCAAGGGCAGCACAGCAAAATCCTCGTAATATGTCAGGCTGCAGGAGATTGCTCATGAGTCCAAAGCTTTTGTGCATAACCAGAAAAATAATGCTCATACCCAGAAAGTATAAGGTAGAGAA